>JAHYJQ010000205.1 GCA_019429025.1 Trueperaceae bacterium
GCCGTCGACGTCGATCGGCGCCACGCCCAGGACGGCGTCCCAGGGCGCGGGGGGCGCCGCCGGCGCCGGCCGTCGCGGCGGCGCGCCCGGTCGGACGCCCGCCGGTAGTCCGAGCCACGCGTCGTCCGGCTCCAGCAGGGGCGCGGCGCCGTCGCGCAGCAGCGCCAGCGATCCGCCGGCGTGCGCGTCCCAGGGGCGCGCCGGCGTCGTGCGCACCTCGCGGCCGAGCTCGAGCGCGGCCGCGGCCGTGTGCAGGGCGCCGGAGCGCGGGCCGGCCTCGACCACGGCGACGACCGACGCGAGCCCGGCGATCCAGCGGTTGCGCACCGGGAAGGCGCCGGTGGCGGGCACCGCGCCGATCGGGGCCGCCGCGACGATGCCCCCACCGGCGTCGAGCACGGCGCGGGCGAGGTCGCGGTGGGCGGCCGGGTGGACGCGGTCGACGCCGCCGGCCAGGACGGCCAGCGTCGAGGCACCCGCGCCCGCGCGCGCGGCATCGATGGCGCCTTGGTGGGCGGCCGCGTCCACGCCGTAGGCCATGCCGGAGACCACCCATGCACCCGCGCGGCAGGCGGCGAGGGCCAGTTCGCGTGCGAAGCGCTGGGCGTCGGGCGAGGCCCGCCGCGGCCCCACGATCGCGACGGCCAGCGGCACGGGGCCGGCCACGGCCGTGGGCCAGGCGCCGCGGACCCAGAGCGCCAGCGGCCAGCCCTCCTCGGGGCGCCACGGCGCCGGGTAGTCGGCGTCGGCGAGGGTCACCAGCCTGGCGCCGACGCGTCGGCCGCGCCACAGCTCGCGCTCGGCGGCCCCGAGGTCGACCGCGCGGCCCGCGGCCCGCGCGCGCTGGCATGACCAGCGGGGAAGGCCCGGCCACGCGCCTCGGACGCCGGCCTCGACGGCCGCCGCCGCGGAGCCGAAGGCGCGCAGCAGGGCGGCGGCCCGGAGCGGCCCGACGCCCGGGGCGCGCGCCAGGGCCAGCAGAGCGAGGGCCTCGTCCAGGGGCGCGGGGGCGACCGCGGGGACCGACGACGTCACCCGGCGAGCATGCCCCGCGCGGGCCACGGCGGGCGCTGGCGGCCCGGCCGGCGCCCAGCGGGTCTAGGCCGCCGAGGGGATCAGCCCGAACGCCGCCAACGCGGCCCGTCCGGGGTGTCCTCCACGGTCAGGCCGAGCTCGCCGAGCCGGTCGCGGATCGCGTCCGCGCTCTCGAAGTCGCGGCGCTTGCGGGCCGCCTGCCGCTGCTTGAGCAGCAGCTCGGTGACGCCGGACATGAGCGAGCCGTCGTCGGCCAGCGAGCCCATCGGCACCCCCAGGACGCCGTCGAGCAGCTCGTCGAACAGGTCGGCGGCCGCGTGGACCGTGCCGTGGTCGCCGCGCTCGAGCGCCCGGTTGGCCTCGCGCGCCACGTCGAAGAACACGGCGATCGCCTCGGGCGTGTGGAGGTCGTCGTCCATCGCCACGGCGAAGCGCTCGCGCGCCTCGCGCCAGGCTTCCGCGTTCGCCGGAGCGGGTGGCGCCGCCCGCCAGGCCGCGTAGCCCTGCCGCAGGCGCTGCAGGCCGTGGGCGGAGGCGGTGAGCGCGTCGTCGGCGAAGTCGCTGACGCTGCGGTAGTGCGAGCGCAGCAGGTGGAAGCGCACGGCCAGCGGGTCGTGCAACTCGAAGAGCGGCGCCAGCTCGACGACGTGCCCCTTCGACTTGGACATCTTCTCGCCGTTCAGGGTGAGCATGTTCCAGTGCAGCCAGACGCGCGCGAAGGGCTTGCCGGCCGCCCGCGCCTGGGCCAGCTCGCACTCGTGGTGCGGGAAGACCAGGTCGAGCCCGCCGCCGTGGATGTCGAACTCGTCGCCCAGGTACTTCGTGCTCATGACCGAGCACTCGAGGTGCCAGCCGGGGAAGCCGTCGCCCCACGGGCTGGGCCAGCGCATGAGGTGGCCGCCCTCCGCCGCCTTCCACAGCGCGAAGTCGCGCGGGTCGCGCTTGTCGCCGCGGACCAGTGCGCGTGTCCCCTCGACCTGCTCGCCGGGATCGCGCCCCGATAGCTGGCCGTAGTCGCGCCAGGCGGAGACGTCGAAGTAGACGCTGCCGCCGGCCTCGTAGGCCAGGCCACGAGCCAGCAGCTCCTTGGTGAGCTCGATCTGCTCGACGATGTGGCCGGTCGCCCGCGGCACCACCGACGGCCGCCGGACGCCGAGGCGGGCCATGGCGTCGAAGTAGGCCCAGAAGTACTTCTCGGCGACCTCCATCGGCTCCAGGCGCTCCAGCGCGGCGCGCTTCTCGAGCTTGTCCTCGCCGTCGTCCGCGTCGTCGGTGAGGTGGCCGACGTCGGTCACGTTCATCACCAGGCGGACCGTCAACCCCTCGTGCTCGAGCCAGCGGCGCAGCACGTCGAAGACCACGGGCCCGCGCGCGTGGCCGAGGTGCGGCTCGGAGTAGACGGTGGGTCCGCAGAAGTAGACCCCGGCGTGGCCGGGGACGACCGGCTCGAACGGGACCTTGCGACGCGTCAGCGTGTCGTACAGCACCAGCGGCATCTTCCACCTCGTCGTGGGCCTGGGCTCGGCGGCCGCGCGAAGCGCGGCGCGCACAGGCACGGGGGCGCGACCTCCGCGCGCAGCGCGGCCGTCGCGCACACGCGCGGCCATCGCAAGGTAGCACGTGCCCGGGGGCGTCCCCACGGGCGCCGGCGACGGTTAGCCTGGCGCCATGGCCCACCGCACGATCGCGGGACCCAGCGAACACCTCGAGGTCGTGAAGGGGTCGCGCTTCCGCGCCGTCGTCGCGCCGTTGGCCGAGGTCGGCGACGCGGACGCGTGGATCGCGCGCCTGCGGGCGGCCGAGCCGGACGCCGGGCACGTCGCGTGGGCGTGGCGCTGGGGCGACGTGCAGCGCTGGTCCGACGACGGCGAGCCGGGCGGCACGGCCGGGCGGCCCATGCTCGAGGTGCTCCTCAAGCGCGACCTCGACCGGGTGATCGCCGGCGTCGCCCGCGTCTTCGGGGGGGTCAAGCTCGGCGCGGGCGGCCTCGCGCGCGCGTACGGGGGGTCGGTGGCGCGCGCCCTCGACGCGGTGGCGGTGCTCGACGTCCCCGATCGCCGCGGTTTCACGCTGCGCGCTCCGTTCGCCGAGGTCGATGCGGTGCTGCGCGCGCTCGCCGAACCTGACGTCGACCATGGTCCGCCCGCGTTCGATGCCGGCGGCGTGGTCGTCCGGGGCACGGTCCTCGCCGCGGCGGCCGAGCGGATCGAGGAGCGCGTCACGACCGTCACCCGCGGGCGCGGCCTGTGGGTCTGGCCCGACGCCACGAGCGAGGACGCGGGCGCCTAGCGGAAGTAGTTGCGGATGACCTCCTGGTATGCGACGGGGAGGTCGCCCTCGTTGAGCGCCTCCTCGACGCCGCGCCGGAAGGCGGTCCCCGCCGGTCCCGACGGGAAGCCCCCTTCGGGCCCCACGCCGGGCAGCTGCACGCCGCCGATGGGCAGCTCCTCGCCAGGGCCCAGCAGGGAGGGAAGGGGCTCGGGATCGCCTGCCGCCGGATCGGCGGCGGGGCCCGCCTCGCCGGGGGCGCTCACCCCGATGCCCGCGCTGCCGTCGTCGCCCCCCTCGTCGACGCCCAGGGGGTCGCCGCCGCCGCCGGCGGCCTCGTCCGGCCCGCTCCCCGGATCGCCCGGGGCCTCCGGCCCCTCGCCCTCCGGGCTGCCCCCGTCGCCCGGCTCGCCCTCGGCCTCGTCGTCCGTTCGTCCCTCTCCCTCACCGTCGTCCGCCTCGCCCATCCGCTCCTCGTCGCCCTCGCCGCCGTCGCGGCGGTCGCTCTCCGGGTCTTGCCCGGGCGGCGCCTCGCCGCTGCGCAGCGCGTCGCCGCCCGGCACCGCGGGCTCGTCGCTTTCCTCGTCGGCGTCCTCTGCGGCGGCCGCGGCCGCCCGGCGGGCGCGGGCGGCCTCGTCCTCGGGTGGCCGCTCCCGCAGACGATCCAGGAACCTGTCCAGCACGTCCCGCTCCGCCGGGGCGCCGCCTTCGCCAGGCGACCCGCTCCCGGCGCTCGTGGCGTCGCCGGAACCCGCGTCACTGCGGGCCTCGGTCGCGTCCTCAGGGGCGTCGGGCGCGGCAGGATCAGCGAGCGCGGCGTCCTCCACGCGAGCGTCGTCGGCCGGCGCGGGCGTGGTCGCCGTCGTGGGGGGCGGACCGGGCGCCGGCCCCGCTGGGAGGCCCGTGCCCCCGCCAGCGCCCCAGGCCGACCACAACCACAGACCGAAGGCGACCGTCGCGAGCGGGAGCCACCACGCGGCGGCCGCCGGCGGTCGCAGGTCGCGTACCGACAACCGGCCCTGCACCTCGACCGCGGATCGCAGCGCGCCGGCGCGCTCGTCCCGGGGAGGCCGGGCGAGCGACAGCTCCCACGCCGTCTCGTACGCCAGGCCGACCCGCTCGCCGACCCACCCCAGCGCACGGCGCTCGTCGCTCCGCAGCGGCCAGGCGGCCGCGAACGCGGCGCCCAGCACGATCGCGCCCAGGTGCCATGCGCTCGGGGCGCCCAGGGCGAAGGCGACCACGGAGGCGAGCAAGCCGCCGGCGCCCGCGCGCAGCCCCATGCCCTCGAGGCGCCAGCGGCGCAGGACGTCGAGGTGCACCGGACGCGTCATGCGTCGCCCCCGCGGCGCCGCGCGGACCAGGCGAGCGCCGCGGCTCCGAGGAGCGCGACCGCGCCGTGGAAGGCGAGGTGACCGGGCGCGACCTGCAGTGCAGCGGTCAGCGGGTTCAACAGCGTGACGCCGAGCCGCACGTCGAGGGCGACGGCGCCGACGAGGACGGCGGGCGCCAGCAGAGGCGCCAGCACGGTGACGCGCAGCCGCCGGACGACGACGCCCAACGCCCCGCCGATCGCCAGGTGCCCCGCCGTCGCGATCGGCGTCGCCAGCCAGGCCCACCATGCGGGCGTCGCCGGGGCGCTGCCCGCGTGCGCGACCAACTCCAGGGGCAGTGTCGTGACCGCGAACAGCACCACCGCCAAAGCGGTGCTCGCCGCCTGTCGCGGCGACGCCAGCGGCAGACCCATCCCGTAGCCGAGAGCGAGCAGCGCGACGAGGACCGAGCGCGTCTGCGAGACCGAGTACCACGACTCGTTCGGGAGCCCCGGTCGGGCGGGCCAGGTCACCACCAGCGTCGCCACCAGCAGGGCGAGCACGAGCAGCCCGTACTGCGGGAGATCACCGGCGCGGAGGCGCTCGAGGCTCCCCTCGACGACCCGTGGCAGCCGCGCCGTCACCAGCGCACCCCCGCGGGCAGGGCGACGTGCCAGTCGGCGCCGTCTCGCGCCCAGGCGCTGCCAGCCGGGAGCAACGCCTCGAAGGCGGCCACGTTCCCGCCGAGGACGGGCGCGTCGCTCCCGGGGCCGAGCGTTCGCCCGGGCGCCACCTCCGGCCACGCCGGTCCGCCGACGACGCGCACGTCGCTCAGGACGCGACCACCGACGGCGACCGGCAGGCCGTCCGCGTCGAGCGCGAGCAGCGCCGGTGCGGCGCGTGGCGGTTCGACCAGCGTGGCCCCGCGCCAGCGCGGCAGGGTCAGCGTGGTGCCCGGCGGCGAGCCGAGGCGCTGCTCGCCGGCCGTCGTCGACGCGGGACGCGCCACCCGGGCCACCTCGACCACCCCCGCCGGCAGCGTCAAGACGTCGTGGACCTCGGTGCGCCACGCGAGATCGCCGGCGCCGACGTGCAGCGCCCGGCTCTCGATCAGCGTCGGCGACGCCGGACGCGGCGCGCCCCAGGCGAGCAGCGTGGCGCCGACCAGCAGCACCGACCAGGTCAGCAGGCCGGGGGCGCCGCCGACGCGCCAGGCGAGCATGACCAGCAGGACGTAGGCGGACGCGGTGACCATGACGGCGGCCACGGAGACGGGGCGCGGGACCGGTACCTCGCCCGCCGCGGCGAACGCGGCCAGGTAGGCGGCGAGGTCGACGCGGGCCGACTCGAGCTGCGCGCCGTCGGGCGGCCCGCCGAGCCACCACCCGCCGGCCGCGATGGGGACCC
>JAHYJQ010000206.1 GCA_019429025.1 Trueperaceae bacterium
CCCGGACGGCACCCCGCGCTGGGCGCGCCGGTTCGCCACCGCGGCGGCCGACGGCGATGCCAGCGTCTTCACCCTCGGACACGCCTCCGGTGCGTTGGGGGACACCAACCCGGGGAACATCGACGCCTTCGTTCGCAAGTCGGCGCGCTGAGCATGCGGGCGTCGTGATCCGTGATCACGACCGCCTGCTTGTCGTCCGCGAGGTCGATGCCGACGATCTTCGGATTCGGCGGCATCGCCGCGGGCGCGGCCACGATCGGACGCGTGCCGTTCTTCGTGTTCCTCGTCCCGTTCCTGCTGTCGCCGATCGTCCGACCCGTCTCGAGATAGCGACGGGAACCCCATGCCACGACTCGTCACCGTCGGGATCGTGCTGATCCTGCTGGGCACCGCCGGCTTCGTGGTGCCGCGCATCGACTGCACCACCGAGGAGACCGTCATCGATGCCGGACCCATCGAGGTCGAGGCCGAGCAACGCCGGACCGTCACGGTCCCGGATGTCGCCGCGGTCGCCGTGGTGACGGCCGGCGTCGTGCTGACGATCGTCGGCGCGTCGCGCCGCGCCTAATGCCCCGCCAATGCGGGCACGTCGAACGCCTCGCCGATCTCCCGTTCGGACACGTGCCAGAGCTTCTCGAGGTCGGCCGGCCTCCGCAAGCGGGCGCCGATGCCGCCGACGACGGGCGCGCCGCGGACGATCCAACGCGGCCGGACCAGCGTGCCGCCCTCGGCCGACGGATCCGTGCCCGCCCGCAGCTGATCGAGCGCCCCCGCCGCCGCCGACTGCCCGATCCACCTGACCATCCTGGCGGCGAGCTTCTGCGACCAGCCAGGCAGCTCCTTCACCGTCGTCGGTTGGAGATCCGTGCGCGACAGACCCGGGTCGGCCGAGAGCGCCGCGACTCGCGAGCCGGCAGCGCGCAGCCGCCGGTCGAGCTCGAGGGCGAACTGCAGGTTCGCCAGCTTCGCGTAGCCGTAGGCCTCCCAGGGCTCGTAGCGCCGGCGCCGATGATGCGGGTCGTCCAGGTCGTAGGGACCCGCCGCGAAGCGGGCCGTCGAGGTCGTCGTCACCACGCGTCCCGCGCCCGCGCGGTGCAGGGCGGGCAGCAGCAGGCGCGTGAGGTCGAAGTGGCCCAGGTGGTTGACGCCGAACTGCGTCTCGAAGCCGTCGGCGGTCGTGCCCCCGGGCGTCGCCATCACGCCCGCGTTGGCGAACAGCAGGTCGATGGCGGCGTGCGCCTCCAGGACCTCCCCGGCGAACGCTCGGACCGACGCCAACGAACCGAGGTCGAGCGCCCGCACCTCGATGGCGGCCCCGGGCAGTTCGGACCTCACCTCCGCCTGGGCGCGCGCCGCCTTGTCCAGGTTGCGCGCCGCCATCACCACGTGGGCGCCCTTCCGGGCCAGTTCGCGGACGGTCTCGAGCCCAAGCCCGCCGTTGCCGCCGGTGACGACGGCCACGCGGCCGCTCTGATCGGGGATGTCGCGGGCGCTCCATGCCATGACGATCGACCTCCAGGGGCCGGCGTCCGTCCCGGAGGCCGGCCACGTGCTGCTGGCGAGTGTCGCATGGCCACCCGACCCGCACCGTCGCGCGTCGGAATCAACTGACGCGAACGACTACGCCAACCTGAAGATCATCTTCCTCGAAGGCAAGCCCGTCGGCACCCTCTCCGTGATCACGACCTCCCCGTCGATGCCCAGGGGTGCGGCCAGCATGAGGACGCGGATGGGTCCGCCGATCTCGCGGAAGGCGAGCCACAGAACGTAACCCGCGATCGCGATCACGGGATGGACGAACCGCAGGTCGTTGAGCACGATCAACGCCCCGCCGACGATGACGGCGACGGAGGCCACAGCGTCGCTCGGGTCGTGCAGGAAGAGCGCCCGGATGTTCATGCTCCCCTTCTGCATCGACCAGATCAGCAGCGCCGTCAAGGCGTCGACCCCGAGGGCGACGGCGTCCGCACCGACAACCGACCGGCCACCGCCGACGTCCTCGAGGAGGGCAACGAGATCCTCCCCAGCCGCTTCGGATCCGTAGTCGGGCCAGCCGACGCTCGATCCACCGAGGCCGCGAAAACCGGTCGTCACGGTCCGGAGCCGTCGCCGCGCAACTCGGGGGCGAGGAACCGGTGCTGGCACAAGAGGTCACCGACGCCCGGCAGCATGACGATCGGTCGTCCCCGACCAGCGCCGTCGTAGGCAATGCGCCCGTCAGCCAGTCGTCGCGGGTGCGCGCAGCGGCTTGTACCAGAGGAGCTGCGCCTCATCGGGCACGTCGGGGTACGCGAACCGGTGGATCGCCCCGAGCACGCACCCCTGCCGCGCGTAGAAGCGGCACGCGGCGACGTTCACGTTCTGGGTCTCCGCCTTGAGCCAACTCGCCCCCCGCGCCTCCGCCCACGCCTCCGCCGCCCGGAAGAGCGCGGCCCCGATCCCCCGCCCGCGCCACGCCGGCGCCACCCGAACGTCCCACAGGACGGCGAGGTCCGACCTGCCCTCCAGCATGCGGACGCCCGCCGCCCGGACGATGACGACGGCGCCGCCCACGCGTTCCGCGTCGACGTGCGCGGCGAGGATGCCCCACCCGGTCATGTCGAACGCCCTGGCCCAGTCCGTGGGGTGGTCCCCCGGCAACGCGGCGTACCCGACCAGCTCCGCTTGCCGGGTCCCAACCTCGAGGCGGATACTTCACGCGGTCCCTACGATGCCCAGCTCCCCACCAGCGCCAGCACGGATCCGCTGATCCGCGGGAACGCGACGTAGAACGCCGCACTTCCAGGATACCGGCGACGTCGTCCGAGACGCTACGGAGCGGTCTCGACCACGCGGTGCCCCCGATGGTGCCGGATCCGGACACTGCGCTCGAAGTGCGGGTTGTGCACCGTGGCCCATGGGTTCAGCATGCTGCCAGCGCGCCGACGTCCATCCACACGACCAGCGCGAGGTGCGGCATCGTCAGCGCACTGATCCAGACCAGGTAGAGGGCCACGAACCCCTCCAGGGTCTCGACGCCCGTGGAGCGCACGGCCGAGGTCGAGGCAGCCGACCGATGTGCGCAGCGAGCGCCTGACCTCCGAACGCACGGTCTTATGCTGGGGCCATCTCCCCGGCAACCCGCGCCGACGGTGCGCGGTCCGCCGCGAAGGGAGGAGACACCATGAAGTGGGAAGACCGAGGACGCAGCCCGAACCTCGAAGACCGCCGCGCCCGCCGCAGTCCGGTCGCGCGCGCCGGCATCCCGCTCGGCATCGGTGGCGTGTTGCTGCTGTTCGCGCTGAGCGCCCTGACGGGCACCGACCTGTTCGCCCTGCTCGGCCTCAGCCCGACGGCCTCCACCGGCACGCCCCAAACCGCGGCGCCGACCGAGCAGTCGCTGGCCGCGGAGGAGGAGCACGTCCGTTTCGTCTCGTACGTTCTGGACGACGTCCAGGTCACCTGGAAGGGCGCGTTCGACGGCAGCGGCGTCGACTACCACGATGCCACGCTGGTTCTGTACCGGGACGCGGTCGAGTCGGGCTGCGGCATCGCCCCGGCCGCCGCCGGGCCCTTCTACTGCCCCGCCGACATGAGCGTGTACCTCGACCTGTCGTTCTACGAGACGCTGCGCGAACGCTACGGCGCCCCGGGCGACTTCGCGGAGGCCTACGTGATCGCGCACGAGATCGGCCATCACGTTCAGCACCTGCTCGGCACCATGGACGCGATGCGCAGCACCCAGCAGGCCCGCCCGGCCGACGCGAACGCGCTGTCGGTGGCGCTGGAGCTGCAGGCCGACTGCTACGCCGGCGTGTGGGCGGCGTCGGCCGAAGCGCGCTCGACCCTCGACCACGGCGACCTCGAGGAGGGGCTGAACGCCGCCGCGGCGGTCGGCGACGACCGCCTGGCCGGGCGCAGCGGTCGCATCCCCAACCAGGAGACCTTCACGCACGGCTCGTCGGCGCAACGGACGCAGTGGTTCCGAACCGGCTTCGATACGGGCGACCCGAACGCCTGCGACACGTTCGCGGCTCTGTAGCGGGCACGCCGGGGCGCGCGGCGTCTTCGCATGGGGCGCGGTCTCGATGGCCCGCCCGTCCGGAGATGGCCACATGAACGCAGCCGATCCCCAGTTCCTGACGGCCGCCGTGCACGATGCGACCGAGGAGGCGCTCTCGGCGTCCTACCGCACCGTGTTCGACGCGCTCGACGAGGCGTTCTGCGTGATCGAGATGATCTTCGACGACGACGATCGCCCCGTCGACTACCGCTTCGTCGAGATCAACCCCGCCTTCGAGCGTCACACCGGCTTCTCGGAGGCTTTGGGACGCACGATCACCGAGCTCGTCCCCGACATCGAGCCGTACTGGCCCGACGCCTATGGCAACGTCGCTCTCACGGGCGAACCGACCCGATTCGTGAACCACGTCGAGGCTCTCGATCGCCGGTACGACATCTACGCCTTCCGCATCGGCGAGCCCAAGGAGCACAGGGTCGCCGTCCTGTTCAACGACATCACCGAGCAGAAGCAGGCCGAGCATGCCCTGCAGGAGAGCGTCGCGCTGCGCCGCCACCGCGCCCACCACGACGTGCAAACGGGACTCCCGAACCGGCTCCTGTTCGAGGAGAAGCTGCGCGAGGCCGTCGCCTACGCCGACCGGCACGGGCGCCCCTTCGCTGTGCTGTTCCTCGACCTCGACAACTTCAAGGCCATCCACGACGACTTGGGCCACGCGAGCGGCGACGTCGTCCTGATCGAGGTGGCGCGGCGCCTGCGGCGCTCGCTGCGGGTCAGCGACCTGCTGGCGCGCATCCACGGCGACGAGTTCGTCGTCATCCTCCCCGAGTTGTCCGAGTTGCACGGGGCCTGCAGCGTGGCCGAGAAGCTCCTCGCGGTCGTCAGCCAGCCCATCGAGGAGGCCGGAACGGCGGTGAGCGTGCAGACGTCCATCGGCGTGGCCCTGTACCCGAACGACGGGGCCGACCCACGTGCGCTCCTTCGCGCCGCCGACACCGCGATGTACCAAGCCAAGCCGAAAGGGAAGAACGCCGTCAGCTACGTCGTGGCGGCGCCCGGCGGAGGCGGCCCGGTCGACGAGCCGCCGCCGTGAGCCCGCCGGCGTCGCCCTTACCGCCTGCACCCGCAAGCTGCTGACTACCTCAACGCCATCAACAGACCGGGCGCGGCTGGGAACACACGGCCGACCCACGGATCGAGGCTTGACCAGCGGAGACGGGTGCTCAGGATGAAGCCACCGAAGGTGGTTCCCGTGGCGAGACCGAGAAGCCAGAGAACGAGCATGCTGACCGCCAGGGTCATGAGCATGCAAGCTCCCCCCTCCCCATGGGGTCCGGAAGCGACCGTGTCGGCCACACGAAGATGCCGGGTTCGCGCTTCCTGTGCCCCCTGCGCCTCGTTCGCCGTGGGCGCGTCGACGGGCTGGCGGTCCGTCGCTTCAGGACGGCTGTGCTAAGGTCCGGAACATGAGGACGCGATCGCGCGCGAGTGGGCCGCGCAGGCGGACTGGCGCAACCGTAGCGCGGCGACCATGAGCGGCCCTGGGCTGGGCAAGCCGCCGCCGCGCCCGTTCGCGCGGGTGCCGACCGGCGTTGCGGGTCTCGACGAGATCCTCCTGGGTGGCCTGCCCGAGCACGGCGTGTACCTGATCAAGGGTGGGACCGGTACCGGTAAGACCACCCTGGGGCTGCAGTTCCTGCTCGAGGGCGTCGCGCGTGGTGTCACCTGCTTGTTCGTGAGCCTGTCGCAGTCGACGCGCATGCTCGAGCGCATCGCGGCTTCGCATGGCTGGTCGCTCGATGGCGTGCACGTGCACGCCATCACGCCGCACGAGATCCTCCGGCAGCAGAGTACCCGGCAGGACGTGCTCGTCACCGACGAGATCGAGTTGGTCGACATCGCTGAGCGCATCCGTGGCGTCGTCGAATC
Organism: Trueperaceae bacterium; assembly: GCA_019429025.1. Classification (GTDB taxonomy): domain Bacteria; phylum Deinococcota; class Deinococci; order Deinococcales; family Trueperaceae; genus JAABTL01. Next base: position 5,930 of record JAHYJQ010000206.1, read on the forward strand.
GGTGCGGCCGCAACGGATGGTGTTCGATTCGCTCAGCTTCATCGAGATCCTGG
>JAHYJQ010000207.1 GCA_019429025.1 Trueperaceae bacterium
TGCCGCCGCCGGCGTTCTCGGCGATGTTGCCGCCGATCTGGCAGGTCTCGACGCTCATGGGGTAGCCGGCGAAGAAGAGGCCGTGTTCGGCGACGGTGTGGGCGAGGTCGTTGGTGACCATGCCGGCTTCTACGGTGATGGTCATGTTGGCCAGGTCGAGGTCGATGAGGCGGTTCATGCGCTCTAAGGTGATGAGGATGCCGCCGTACGTGGGGATGGCGCCGCCGCTGAGGCCGCTGCCGGCGCCGCGGGGGGTGATGGGGATGCGTTCGCGGTTGGCGAGCTTGACGATGGCGGCGACGTGCTCGGTGGTGGTGGGGAGCACGACGACCTCGGGGGCGTGGGCGTACTCGTCGATGCTGGTTTCGTCGTGGGCGTAGGCCTCGAGGCGGGCTTCGTCGGTCCAGACGTTCTTGTCGCCGACGATGGCGCGCAGCGCCTGCACGATCGCGGGGGTCACCGTTCGGTAGTCCATGTGCGGTCCTCCGGCGGTCGGGCCGCGTCCCGCCCGGACGGCGGCCGCTTCGCTGACGCCATGCTACGCGCGCGACCGGGGCTCCCGGGTCCCGGCGGTCGCCGGCGGCGCCCTCACCCGCGCGGCCGACCGCCCGGCTATCGTGGGGGCAGGGCGCCGCCGTGCGAGGGGATGGGGTGACCGCCCTGGGGGTGAGAGGGGGTCGCTGATGCACGCCGTGCAACGTCCACCAGCGCGTTCGGAGCGAGCGCGCGCCTTCCTCGCCGCCGTCGAGGACCCCAGGTACGCGCGAGGCGTCGTCAAAGGGATCGACCCGTTCCTCGAGGGCCGCGTCCCGCGCGAGGCGCGCGGCCTGTACACCGCCGGCGAGCTCGCCGCGCTGCGGGCCCTGCGGGGCACCGAGCGCGACGTCGAGGCGCGCATGCCGGTCAAGGTCACGAGACACTACGCCGCGCTCGCGCGCCACAGCCCCGCCTTGCAGCGCATCGTCAAGGCCGACCCGGGCGAGACCCTCGACCTCGCGGGCATCGACGACCCCGGCCACCAGATGGACTACAGCCCGGTCGAGGGCCTGCTGCACAAGTACGAGATGGCGCTGGTGTACGCCGTGTCGACCTGCTCCGCCCACTGCCGCTTCTGCTACCGCGAGGAGCTCATCGCCGGCAAGCGTGTGGAGCGCGCCGACGGCACCGTCGCGCGCAAGGGGCTCGCCCGCCTTCCCGAGGTGGTCGCGTACGTCCGGGCGCACAACCGCCGCGTCGCGAAGGGCGGTGGCGTCCACCCCGAGACGGGCCGCCCCAAGCTGCGCGAGGTGCTGCTCTCCGGCGGCGACCCGATGGTGCTCTCCAACGCCCGCATCGCCGGCTGGCTCTCGGGACTCGCCGAGGCCGGCGTCGAGATGATCCGCCTCGGCACCAAGGAGCTGGCGTTCCATCCCGACCGCTTCGACGCGGCGTTCCTGGCGATGATGGACGCGTTCCACGAGGCCTACCCCGACGTCGCCTTCCGGCTCATGGTCCACTTCGACCACCCGCACGAGTTCCTCCTCACCGACCGCGACGGCGCCACCGTCGAGGACTCGGGCGGTCTGCCGCGCTGGCATCCGCGCACGCGGCGCGCGCTGGAGGCGCTGAAGTCGCGCGGCTGGATCGACGTCGAGAACCAGGCGCCCATCATCCGCGGCGTCAACGACGACGCGGACGTCCTGCGCCTGCTGCAGCGCGAGCTCAAGCGCGTCGGCGTCGAGAACCACTACTTCTTCTGCGGGCGCGACATCGTCGCGCACCGCTCCTTCAACGTGCCCATCGAGCGCGCCTGGCAGCTCCTCAACGACGCTCAGAAGGGTCTGTCGGGCGTCGAGGCGCACGCCCGGCTCTCCATCACGCACTACAAGGGGAAGACGGAGGTGGTGACCGTCAGCGACGCGCCGATTCCGGGGATCGCCGCCGCGGCCGACGGCTTCGTGGTCTTCAGGCTGCTGCGGTCGGCGGCCGACGCGCCCGACCGCGGCAAGGCGTGCATCGTCGGCCGCAACCCCGAGGCGCTGTGGTTCGACGGCTACGAGGACCGGGTCATCGTCGACGAGGCGGGGCTGTTCGACTACGCGCGGACGCCGGTGGCCCGGCGCGGGCGCTGACGGCTGGCGCCAGTCCTGCGCGAGTCTCTGGCGCAGTAGGGACTCAACCGAGCCGGCCGAGCTGCTCGTGACCGAAGCGCTGCAGCGCCCGTAAGAGCTCGTCGTGGCCCGGCGCGCCGGGGCTCATCACGTGGTGGTCGGCGCCGTCGAGCATGAGGCGCCGCGGGGCGCCGCGCAGGCGGCGCACGAGGGCCACGGTCGTCGCCGGCGTGACGGTCGTGTCCCGCAACCCCTGCACGACCAGGGTGGGGCGCGCGGGGAGCCGCGGCGCGACGCGCCAGGCGTGACGGCCGGCGCGCACCGCCTCGTCGAGCGCCGCGGTGGGGATGGTCACCTCGCGCCGCACGCGGTCGCGCGTCGCGGCATCGTCGAGATCGACGTCGCCGAGCTTCTCGCCGAGCTCGCGCCGCACGAACGGGTCGTCGAGGTCGGCGTGCTCGTAGGGGCGCACGTCGGGCACCACGTGGCGTAGCAGGGGGAGCAGGAGCGCGCGACGGTCGCCGAAGCGCATGAAGGGGGCGATCAACACCCTGGAATCGGCGTGCGCGCCGTTCCCGAGGGCGGCCAGCGTGAGCGCGCCACCCATCGAGAAGCCGACCGCCATCACGGGGCCGCCGGAAGCTGCCGCGCTCTCGAGCTCGGCCGCGACCGCCTCGCGCCACTCCGTCCAGCGGCGCTCGCGCAGCGTGCCCCAGTCCGGACCGAAACCCGGGAGCAGCGGCGCGCGCACGCGCCAGCCGACGGCGACGAGCGCCGCCGCGAGCGGCCGCACCTCGGCCGGCGTGCCCGGGAAGCCGTGCACCAGCACGGCCGTGGCGGGGCCGTCGCCCTCGGTGAACGGTTGGTGCTCGAGGCCGGCGAAGGGCTCCATCGCGGCCATGGTCGCATGGGTTACGCGGGACCGACCGTGCGCTGGTGCGGGGTGGCGTCCTCGCGGTGGGATGGGGTGCGGTGCAGCCGGGCGTGCGTCAGGACGCGGTCGGAACGCCCACCGCCGGCCGCACGCCGCGCAGTGTGAGACCCGTCCAGGCGGCGCCGGCGAGGTCGGCGGCCGCGAAGGCGAGGATCACGACGGGTGCGCCCGTGGCGACCACCAGCGCCGCGAAGTACGCGCCCACGACGATGCGAATGCCGACCGAGGCGCGGAAGAAGGACGTGTACTCGTTGCGGGCGGCGTGCACGAAGACGGTGCCGACGACCGCAACCACGCCGGCCGAGATGCGGATCCACACGAGTTCGTCGACCGGCATGCCGAGCATGCCGAGCAGGCCGGGGGCGAACAGCAGGGTGGCCGCTACGAGGTACTCGTAAAGGCCCCAGACGAAGACGGTGACGGCGGGTCGGCTCATGTGGTGCCTCCGATCGGCGTGCCGGTTGGCGAACCCCGGGTTGGCCGCCCCTGGTGCGGTTCAGGCGTCGCCGGCGATGCGCTTGACCTCGCCCCCTTCGAGCTTGACGCGGGCGTGTGGCAGACAGCCGAGCAGCTTGCGCTCCATTGCGTTCAGAAGCGGTGAGAAGGTGCTCCAGCGCATCGGCGATCGGATGGCTTCGACAGGGCAGCGGAGGTCGCAGAAGGCACAGACAATGCAGTCGCGGCCCCAAACCGGCCGCCCCTGGGCGTCCGCCTGGATGTTGCCGGTCGGGCATACCTCGATGCACTTGCCGCACGCGTTGCACACGTCGCTGCGCACACGGAACCCGCGGCTGATGACGTGGCGCACGACCCATGCGTTGGTCGATGCACGGGCGAGCCTGAACAGCCCTGGTGGCTTCGGATCGGGCGGCGGAGGCTCGTAGGGGGCGCCCGCGACCCGATCCGCGACTGCCTTGCCGAACGCGTCCGCGGCTTCGAGTCCTGCCGGGGTCGGGTGATCAGGTGAGAAGAGGATGCCGTGGCGGATCCACGCATAGGCGTGGCTAGGACCCTTCCCGTGGAAGAAGCCCACCTCCCGGCCACCCTTGCCCGTCAAGGTCCCGCGCAGGGCGTTACCTGCGTCGCCAGGGACCCCGGCGCTCTGGAGGAACACGAAGAAGGGGAGGCCGTTGAACTGGGGCAGGCCCTCGAGGTAGCGCGACACGTTGAACGGAAGGCGGAAGACGTAGACCGGCGTACCGATGCCGAACGCGTCGTAGCCAGTGGGGCTGGGGGGCTTGCCCGTGGTCAGCTCGTGCAGGTCGACCTCGTGCCCGGCGCCGCGGAGGCCGGTCGCGACCGCGTTGGCGACCTTGGCGGTCGAGCCTGCCTGGCTGAAGTAGACGATCAGGGTCTTGGGCATGTGAACCTCCGCGTCGGCCGGAGCCGCTGCGCTCGTCCCGGCGCACCCTCAAACCAGCGTAGGGAGGCGGGCGTTCTCAGAGCGTTCGGCTGCTCGTGCGGCGCGCGGTGCCGGCCCCTGCGATCTGCTCGGGTTCCCGCCGGCCCGGGGCAGGATGAGGTATGCCCAGCGGGCGCGCGAGCCCAACGGTGCGAGACCCTATCCCAGCTCCAACCCCCGCCGCAGGATCCCGACCAGCTCGTCGAGCACGGCGCCCAGCTCCTCGTCGCGGATCGGCAGGCCGGCGCCGGCGTGCACGGCGTCCTGGAAGGAGAAGCCGAAGCGGTCGGTGAGGAAGTCGCGCAGCGCGACGATCTGCTGGTAGAGCACGTACACGGTCATGTCGCGGTCGAGATCGGGCCGCAGGTCGCCACGGGCGAGCCCGGCGTCGACGAGGCCCCGGAGGTAGGCGTGCGAGGCGGCGCGCAGCCGCGACGACACCTCGAGCGTCTCCGGCGTGGAGGGCTCGTAGGTCGCGTGGTAGAGGAGGCTGGCGTAGCGCGGCTGGCTGAAGTCGAAGCGGGCGCCGTGGGACGCCGCCTGCCGGACCTGCGAGAAGAAGTCGGGGGCGTCGCCGGCCCGGGCGGCGTCGATGAAGCGGAACTTCGTCTCGGCGGCCAGGTCGACGAGGTAGCGGTAGAGGTCGAGCTTGCCGTCGAAGTACTGGTAGACGCTGCCCTTGGCGATGCCGGCCGCGTCGACGATGCGCCCCACCGACGCGGCGCGGTAGTCGTGCAGGGCGAACTCGTTCAGCGCCGCGTCGACGAAGCGGCGGCGCTTGTCGGGCGGCAGGTTGAGGAAGGTCGGCTTGGGCATGCGCCTCCGTGGCGTGACCGCTTGGTCATATCGCGCCGCGGCGTCGTCATGGTCGACCTCGCGGTCGGGGCCGTCGGGCTGGCGATCGTGGTGGCGTCCTTCGTGCTGTACCGCTGACGCACGCCCAGGCGGCGGCTCGGGCCCGGGCCGCCGCTCAGCCTGCGGCGTCCCAGGCCTCGAGCACGGCGATCGTCGCGGGGTCGTCCTCGCCGTCGTAGTAGCGCTCCAGCACGCGACGGAATGGGCTCTCCGGTTCCGCGAGGCGGGCGAACAGGGTCATGGACGAGCGCAGCTTGAGGTCGTCCGGGTAGCCGAAGACGTCGTGCGCGGTCTTGCCGGTGACGCCCAGCAATGCCTCGGCGCACGCGCGCAGGCGGTGGCCGAGCACCGGGTGGGCCAGGTAGGCGACGGCCTCCTCGCGCGAGGCGATGGCGTAACGCGCGCCGATGGCGCTGCGGCCGAGGCCGGCCACCTGCGGGAAGACGAACCACATCCAGTGGCCGTGCTTGTGGCCGACGCGCAACTCGGCCAGGGCCTCGTCGTAGGTGTCGCGCTGGGCGTTGACGAAGCGCTGGAGCTCGTGCGGGTCCGAGGGGCTGGCGGCGGGCTGGGTCATCGGGTCACCTCGGCGCGGCCGGCGCCGCGTCTCGCTCCATCATCCCGGCGGGGGCGGGTGGGGTGGTAGGGGCGAACGTCGTGGGGGGGAGGGGCCGGAACGCGGCGGGCTTCGCGG
>JAHYJQ010000208.1 GCA_019429025.1 Trueperaceae bacterium
GGGCCCGTGGCCGGTCGCGTCGACGATCGCCAGCAGGACGTGGTCGCCGCCGTCGACGACCGTCGCCAGGTCGCCGGCGAGGCGGCTGCCGCCGCGGGCGCGCACGGTGGCGGCCGCCTGCCAGCGATCGCCGGCGGCGGCCAGCGTGGTGGGCCGGTCGTCGGCGCCGCCATCCGGGCCGCCGCGCGTTCCCGACGCCGAGCCGCTGAGGCGCTTGCGCACGCGCACGGTGGTGCCGCCGTCGGGGTTGGCGTGGATCTCGAGGTCGTCCGCCATGCGGCGCACGCCGGGGAGGCCGAGGCCCAGCGTCCGGCCGCTGCTGTAGTGGTCGGAGAGCGCCAGCTCGACGTCGGCGATGCCCGGTCCCGCGTCGTAGGCGGTGATCTCGACCTCCGCCGCGCCGTCGCGCCGCAGGCGCCGCACCTCGAGGGTGCCGGGCGCCGCGTACTTCAGGACGTTGGAGCCGAGCTCGCTGACGATGGTGGCGATCACCGAGCGCTCCAGCTCGGTGGCGCCCAGCAGCAGGGCGGAGCGCTGGCAGCGCAGGACGGCCAGCTGCAGGTCGAGGGGCCGGGCGATCTCGAAACGCTCGGCGTTCACGGGCTCGCTTCGCCCCCCGGAGGCGCCCCGGCGTCGTCGTCGGCCGGCGCAGGCGAGAGCGTCGCCAGGGCGTCCTCGAGCGTGCCGTGGGCCTCGAAGGCGCTCGTGTCGACGCCGGCGTTCACGAGGTAGCCGACGATGCCGGCCGAGAGCCCGACGAGCAGTGGCCGCACCCCCAGCCAGGCGGCCGTGCGGGCCACGGCCGAGAGGTCGGCGAACTCGTGGGCGTCGATGATGTCGAGGCCGGACGCCTCGAAGACGATCGCCCGGGCGCGCGAGGCGCGCAGCCGCTCCAGCATGCCGCCGCGCAGCGACGCCAGCGTCGCGTCGCTCAGCTCGCGCGGCAGGGTGACGATGAGCGCGCGTCCGATGCGCGTGGCCACCGCCGCGCCGCCGTCGGCCTCGCCGACCCAGCCGTCGCTCCGCGGCTCGGCCATCGCGACCCTCAGGCGCCGCCGTCCGGCCGCGGTCGGGCGGTGTCGGGCCGCAGCCGTGCGGCGTCGCCGACGAGCGTCAGGGCGATCTCGAAGGCGTCGCGCAGGGTGGCCGTGGTGCGGATCTGCCCGATGCCGACGCCCAGCTCGACCATGGTGAAGGCGATCTCGGGCGAGATCCCGGAGACGATCGCCTCGCAGCCCATCAGGCGCGTCGCCTGGGTGATCTTCACGAGCTGGTTGGCGACGGCGGTGTCCACCGTGCGCACGCCGCTGATGTCGAGCATGAACACCTTGGTGCGCGTCTCGGAGATCATCGACAGCGTCTTGGTCATGATCTCCTGCGTGCGGCTCGAGTCGAGCACGCCGATGAGCGGCAGCAGCAGGATCCCCTCCCAGATGGGCGTGACGGGGGTGGCCTGTTCCAGCAGCGCCTCGCTGCGGGCCTCCAGCAGCGCGTTCTCCTCGGCGGCGCGCTCGGCCGCCTGCCGCTGGGTGGCGTGGATCTGGTCCAGCACCAGGAAGGTGTCGAGGAAGATCATCTTCTCGACCGCGGCGAGCATCTCGGCGAGCCGTTCGGGCGGCGGCTCGACGGCGGCGAGCCGCTCGCGCAGGAGCTTGTCGGACATGAACATGCCGGAGAGGTAGATGAGGTTCGGCAGGTCGATGCGGCCGTGGACCGCGCCGACGTGGCGCCGCGCCGCGAGGTAGGCGTCGTCGACGCGGGCCTCGAGGAAGCTGGTCCAGTGGCGCACCTGCTGCGCCTGCACGTGGGCCAGCAGGGCGTCGGCGTCGCCGAAGAAGGTCTCGAACTCCTCGTGCGTGCGCAGCCACGCGTACCAATCCTGGACGAAGGCGTCGACCTGCGGCCGCAGGTGGCGGCCGGCCTCGCGCACGAGCTCGAGATCGGTCTCGCTGACGTCGAACTTGGCCAGCACGGTGCGGGTGTCGATGGATGTGGGCATGCGGCAGGCTCCTCGTGTCGTCGCGGCGGGCAGGGCCCGAACGGCGACGGCGCCCTCCATGATTACCACGAGGTCGTGCGTGAAGTGGGTGCCGAGTTCGCAAGGGGCGAAGGTCCCGATCTCGGCGCGGCGGGGGCCGGCCTCTGGGGCGGCGATCCGGTGGGCGGCGGCGCCCGCCTGCGGGCCGTCAGCGCCCCGCGGTCAGGGCCTCCGGCAGCGTGAGGACGTCCACGTCGGCGGCGGCCAGGTGCGCCACGACCGCGGCCAGGTCGTCGACGCGGTAGCCGGTGTCGTCGTCGGGGCTGCCGTCGACCAGCTGGTGGAACACGAGCACCAGCCAGGCGTGCTCGCGGGCCGCCCGGTCGATCGCGGCCGTCAGGGCCTCGGGCGGGTCGTCACGGGTGACGCTCAGCGCCCGGATCCGGTAGGGGTCGGCGGGCGGCAGCGTCTCGAGGCCGAGGCCGCGCACGATCGTCCGGCCCGAGGCGTACACGGAGCGGACCAGCTCGATGGCGCGCGCGTCGAAGCCGCCGTACGGGTAGACGAGGTGGTCGGCGCCGCGCCGGAAGCCGTGCGCGAGGAGCCACGCGCGCGCGCCCAGCAGCTCGTCGAGCACGGCGTCGTCGTCGAGGTCCGCGAAGCCGATCTCGTCGGGCAGCGGGCTGACGTGGTGGGCGACGACGTCCCAGCCGGCGAAGCGCTCTAACGACCGCAGCTCGTCGAGCGACATGAAGCCGGGCGTGCCCACCAGCTCGACGATCGCCGCCACGCTGGCGCGCAGCCCATGGCGATCCAGGAGCGGCCGGGCGTGCCGGTAGGCCCCGTCGCGGGCGTCGTCGAACACCAGGCTCACGACCCCGCGTGCGGGGCGCGCGACGGCCTCCAGCGCGTCGACGTGGGCGGTCACGGGGCCGTCTCCCAGGTCGACCAGCGACAGTTGCACGTCGCTGACGCGCGCCAGGTCGACGCCGTCGCCGACGCGCGCGAGCGGCGTCCCGAGCGCGACCGTGACCGTCAGCCACTGGTCCGGCAGGACGAACGTCCGGCCGTCCTCGGGACCGCCGACGACCCGGTAGGTCTCGTACCCGGCGAAGCCGTCCGAGCTGAGGTACAGGAGCAGGTGTTCCAGCCGCTCGGGGTGGTCGACGCGGAGCAGCAGCCGCAGGTGGGCGTCGCGCAGGTCGATGGGCGGCATGGCCGTGGCGCGCACGTTGACCTGCTGGCCGTCGCCGTCGCTCGTGATCCTCAGCGTGCCCTCGCCCCGGACGGTGTCGGCGTCGACGACGGCCGACCGGCCGGCGGCGGTCTGGTGCGCGAAGCGGGTCTCGGGACCGAACAGGTCGATGACGGCGACCGCGGGGGCGTAGGGCACGGCCGCGGAGGACGGGGGTACGACACCGACGTCGGCGGAGGCCATGCCGAGGAGCAACGGGAGGGGCCACAGGGCGAGGAAGAGGGCGCCGACGCGGTCACGCACCCGTCCATGGTGCCACGGCCGGATCGGCGATGGGGGGCGGGCGCCCCCGATGCCCGCGGGGACGGGCGTCCCGAACGGTAGCGGACGCACGCTCCGGGGGGCACCGGCCGCCGTAAGGTGTCGGGCATGCCGCGGGCCTCGATGGATCTCCTTCTCCTCCACCCCCCGAGCGTCTACGACTTCCGCGACAAGTCGATCCTTTACGGCCCCGTCTCCGACATGGTGCCGTCGTCGGTCATGTTCGAGCTCTACCCGATCGGCTTCCTGACGATGGCGGGCTACCTGCAGGAGCGCGGTATGGAGGTCCGCATCGCGAACGTGGCCCTGCGCATGTTGACCGACAAGCGCTTCGACGTGCGCCGCTTCCTGGCGCGCCAGAAGCCGCGGCTCATCGGCATCGACCTGCACTGGATGCCGCACTGCCACGGCGCGATCGAGATCGCCCGCATCGCCAAGGAGGTCCACCCGGACGTGCCGGTCATCTTCGGCGGGCTCTCCTCGACGTACTTCCACGTGGAACTGATGGCTTACCCGGAGGTCGACTACGTGCTCCGCGGCGACAGCACCGAACCGCCGCTGCATCAGCTGCTATTGGCGCTGCAGGGGGGCGCGCCCGGCGACGACGCGCTCGCCGCGATCCCCAACCTGACCTGGCGGGACGCCGGTGGCCAGGTGCGCGTCAACCCGCTGAGCTTCGTGCCGCAGACGCTCGACTACGTCGACGTGCGGCCCGAGCTGCTCATCGAGATGGCGATTCGCTACCGCGACCTCTCGAGTGTGCTGCCGTTCAACGGCTGGCTGCGCAACCCGACGACGATGGTGCTCCCGCTCAAGGGCTGCGCCTACGAGTGCATCACCTGCGGCAGCTCGGCCACCACCTGCAGCCACATGACGATGCGCAAGAAGCCCGTCTACCGCAGCCCGGCCAACCTGGCCGACAACCTCGCCGCCATCGCCCGCCTGTCGCGCGGCACGATCGTCATCCCCGGCGACCTGCTGCAGGGCGGCCTGCGCTACGCCCGCGCGGTCATCGACGAGATCTCCGCACGGGGCGTGAAGAACGACGTCATGTTCGAGTTCTTCGACGTCCCGCCCATCGACTTCCTGCGCCACATCGACGCCAAGCTGCACAAGTGGAGCTTCGAGGTCAGCCCCGAGAGCCACGACCGCAAGGTGCGGCACGCGCTGGAGGGCCAGGCGGGCTACGAGAACGAGGCGATGGAGGAGATGCTGCGCGAGGCCTTGAAGCTGCGCTGCACGCGCATCGACGTCTTCTACATGATCGGCCTGCAGCACCAGACCTACGAGTCGGTCATGGAGACGGTCGACTACTGCGAGCGCCTCTTCCAGTTCGGCGACAAGCGGCTGCAGGCCTTCATCTCGCCGATGGGCCCGTTCCTCGACCCCGGCAGCCAGATCTTCGACGACCCGGAGGCGTACGGCTTCCGCAAGCTCGCCCACACGCTCGAGGAGCACCGCCAGCTGCTCGTGCAGCCGAGCTGGGAGCACATCCTCAACTACGAGACCGAGTGGATGACCCGGGCGCGGCTGGTCGACGCCACCTACGACGCCGCGGAGCGGCTCAACGAGCTCAAGCGCCGCTACGGCTACATCAGCGAGCAGCGGGCGAAGGCCGTCGTTGATGGCATCGCCGGCGCCCGCGCGCTGCGCGAGCGGCTCAACGCCGCGATGGCCAACGGCGGCGACCCCACGGCCGACCCGCAGCTCCGCGGCGAGATCGCGCGCTTCAGCGAGTCGACCGTCAGCGACAAGCAGGAGCTCTTCTGGCAGCGCCACCTGTTCAGCTTCAAGCTGCCGGCGATCGCCAAGGTGGCGCTGCAGGCGTTGCGGGGGTGAGGGCGGGCAGCGTCGTACGCTGTCCTCATCGCGATCGCGACCCGTGACGATCGAGCGATCGTGCAGGGGAGGCCGGCGGTGCACGTCACGCTCGTCAAGCCGACGCTCGGCCGCACCGCCCACGACGAGCGCTTCGTCGACGAGGCGCGCATGGAGCCGCTCTCGCTCGGCCTGCTCGCCGGGCTGACGCCGGACGGCGTCGACCTGGCCCTGTTCGACGACCGCGTCGACGCCTTCGACCCCGACGCCCCGACCGACCTCGTCGCGATCACCGTCGAGACCTTCACCGCCCGGCGCGCCTACGAGATCGCCGCCGCCTACCGCGAGCGCCGTGTGCCCGTGGTCATGGGCGGCATGCACGCCACGCTGCTGCCCGGCGAGGTCGCCGAACACGCCGACGCGGTGGTGACCGGCGACGCCGAGTCCGTGTGGTCGCAGGTGGTCGCGGACGCGTGCGAGGGGCGGTTGGCGCCCCGCTACCACGGCACCTGCGGCGTGCCTCAGCCCGGCGCCCGCCCCCGGCGCGACCTCTACCGCGGCAAGGGCTACCTGCCGGTCGCGCTGATCCAGTTCGGCCGGGGCTGCCCCCACGGCTGCGCCTTCTGCGCCGTCGGCGCCTACTTCGCGCACCGCCACC
>JAHYJQ010000209.1 GCA_019429025.1 Trueperaceae bacterium
GGGGTGGCGCGGCCGGCATCGCCTCGGACGGCGTGGCCGCCGCCAGCGCGGCCGCGTGATCGAGCCCGGCCATCGGGGCCGCCGGCGGCACCCCGCAGAGTCCGGCCGTGGTGGGGTACACGTCGACGCCGCAGATCGGCGCGGGGTAGCGCCCGCCGGCCGGCAGGACGCCGGGCAGACGCCACACGAGCGGCACGTGCACCGACTCGTCGAAGGGCACGTGCTTGTGGCGCAGGCCGTGACTGCCGCCCATCTCGCCGTGATCCGAGAGGAAGACGACCAGCGTCGTCTCCGCCAGGCCCCGCTCGTCGAGGAAGTCCAGCACGCGGCCGACGTTGTCGTCGAGGTTGCGGATCATGCGGTAGTAGCCGGCGAGTTGGATCCGCGCGGCCTCGTGGCGTTCGGCCGGCACGTTGTCGCGGAGCTCGAGGACCGCGGGGTCGACGAGGTCTTCGTACGCCTCCGGCACCGGATAGCCGGGCGACCTCGGGTTCCCGCCGGCGCCCGGGTGCGGCGACTCGTACGCCAGCACGTGGAACCACGGCTCGCCCGCCGGGCGGCGCCGCAGCACCTCGATCGAGCGGTCGGTCAGCGCATCGGTCTGGTAGCCGGGCAGCCGCTCGGGTGCGATCTTCTCGCCCGTCGCGACGTAGGTCTCGAAGAAGTTGTTCGACACGTTGAACCCGTGCCACTCGCGGAAGCCGCCGCGCATGGCGGGGTGGACCCAGTAGTTCTGCCCGATCCAGCCCCCGGGGGTGACGAACGAGGCGCCGGTCTCGGGCGCGAGGTGCCACTTGCCGACGTACGAGGTGTGGTACCCCGCCGCCTCGAACGCGTGCGCGATCGTCCGGCGGTCCGGCGGCAGGAAGTCGCCGTGCCGCACCGTGCCGTTCGCCGGCGAGAAGTGGCCGGTGAACAGGCTGGCGCGGTAGGGCACGCAGACGGGGTACTGGCTCACGGCCTCGGTGCAGGTCACGCCCTGGGCCACGAGCCGGTCGACGTTCGGCGTGGGGACGTTGGGATCGCCGCTCGACGACAGCGCCGCGTAACGCAGCTGGTCGGCGACGATCCACAGGACGTTGGGGCGGGCAGGCGTCGCGCTCATCGCCAGTCGTCGGGCAGCAGGCCGGCCGCCTCGCCGGCGAACGCCACCAGCAGCGCGGTCGTCGCCTCGACGTCGTCGGCGTGGCAGAGCTGCACGGTCGAGTGCATGTAGCGCACGGGCGCGCCGATCGTCGTGGCCCAGGCGCCGAGCCCGTGGCGCTGGATCTCGGACGCGTCGGTGCCCCCTCCCAGGTTGCGCTGGTAGGCGATCCCGTGGCGCTCGCAGGTGTCGATGAGGCCGCGCACCAGTCGCGGCGTGCCGATCGTGCGGTTGTCCATGAGGTAGATGCCGGTGCCGTGCCCGAGGGCGCACTGACGCTCGTGCGGGCGGGCGTAGGGGGTGTCGGACGGCAGGCTGCCGTCGAGCGCCACCGCGATGTCGGCGGCGATCGCGTGGGCCGCCGTGGGCATGCCGCGCACGCCGACCTCCTCCTGCGCGGTGAAGACGGCGTAGACGTCGACGTCGAGCTCGGCGGCCGCGAGGCGGCGCATGGCCTCGACGAGGCAGTAGACGCCGATGCGGTCGTCGAAGTTGTGGCCGACCCACACGCGGTCCGAGAGGGCCTCGACGCCGGCGGCGAAGGTGATGACGTCGCCGACCTCGACGAGCGCGCGCACCTCGTCGCCGGGGCGGCCGAGGTCGACGTAGAGCTCGGGGATCGGGAAGACGCGCTCGCGGTCGGCCGGCGTGCCCAGCCAGCCCGACTGCGTGGCGATCACGCCGCTCAGCGCGCCGCCGTCGCCGCGGCTGCCGTGGACGGTGACGCGCTGGCTCGGCAGCGCGCGCGGGTCGAGGCCGCCGACGGCCCGGAAGCGCACGAAGCCCGCTTCGTCGACGTGGCTCACCATCATGCCGACCTCGTCGACGTGGGCCGCGTACGCCAGCCGCCGCGGCGACGTGACGCCCGGCCGCGCGCGCTTGAGCGCGATGAGGTTGCCCATGCGGTCGCGCCAGAGCTCGTCGACCGCGGGGCGGACCAGGTCGGCGACGACGGCCTGCACCGCGTCCTCGAAGCCGGAGACGCCGGGCGCGTCGCAGATCGCGCGAAATCGTTCGTCCATGCCTTGCCTCCTCGCGGAAGACCGCGTGCGGCGTGGCCAAAGGGTACGCCGACGGTCCTCCAACGGCGTGGAGCGGGACCGAATGGCCCCGCCCCACGCGCATGCACTGACGTGCTCAGCGCTCGATGTACGCGTCGTGCAGGAAGAGCGTCCGGGTGTAGAAGTCGTAGCCCTTCACCCAGGGCTGCAGGGCGGTGACGGTCGGCGCGTGCCACAGCCAGTAGGTGAGGGCGTAGTCCTGGAACAACTGCTGGCCGCGCGCCCAGGCGGCGCGGCGCTCCTCGAGGTCGACGGTCGAGCGCGCCTCGCCGATGATCTCACGCAGCTCGTCGGCCACGGCGAGCAGTTCCGGATCCTCGCTGAAGCGGATCTGGTTGACCGTCCAGAAGTCGTCCGGGTGCACGGAGCCGCCGATGAAGCTGCCCCAGTTGGTGCCGCCCTGCGCGGTCATCGAGAGCTCGTAGTCGCCCTCGCGCCAGCGCGGGCCGTAGGTGCCGCCCTCGGCGACCTCGAAGCGGGTGTCGATGCCCACCAGGCGCAGCTGCTCCTGCACGATCTCGGCGTTCGCGGCGTGGGCCCCGGGTGGGTTGAGGAACTGCGGCCGCAGGGCGACGCCGTCGCGGTAGCGGACGCCGTCGGCGCCCATGAGCCAACCGGCCTCGTCGAGGATCCGGCCCGCGAGCTCCGGGTCGTACTCGACGGTGGAGACGCTCTCGCTGTACAGCGCCGTGCCCTCGGGCACGCCGGCGCGGCTCAGGCTCGGGAACCCGCCCAACACGGAGTCGACGATCTCCTGGCGGTTGACGGCGTGGCGGATCGCCTGGCGAACGGCGAGTTCCGCCGTGAAGCCGCGCGACACGTTCATGGTGAGCATGTTGACGCCCACCGCCGGCGCCGTGACGATCTGGAGGCCGCGCGCCTCCAACAGCGGGACGTCGTCGAGGATGGGCGACGTGGAGACGTCGACGCTGCCCGCCAGCAGCTCGACGGTGTGCACGCTGAGTTCGGGCAGGAAGCGGAAGACGACGCGGTCGATGTTCGGCGCGCCGCGCCAGTAGTTCTCGTTCTTGACGACGACGAACGAGTCGTCGGCGACGAAGGACTCGAACTTGAAGGGGCCGGTGCCGGCGTAGCCTTCGGTCATCGTCGCGGCGCTGCGGTTGGGGATGTCGGCAGGGCTGATCGGGCGCACCTGCCAGTGGGCCAACACGTCGTGCAGGAAGCTGGCGTCGAGCTCCTTCAGCGTGATGCGCACGGTGAAGTCGTCGACGACCTCGACCGAGCCGATCGTGTTCGTGAAGCGCTCGTGCTGCATGGTGTCGGGATCGTCGAGGGTGCGCTGGATGTTGGCGCGGACGGCCTCGGCGTCGAAGCGGACGCCGTCGTGGAACGTGACGTCGTCGCGCAGGTGGAGCGTGTACACCATGTTGTCGTCGCTGACCTCCCACGACTGGGCCAGGGAGGGCTGCGGCTGCCCCTCGGCGTCGAGCAGGATCAACGGGTCGGTCAGGTGGTGGGCGGCGCCGAACGCCACCCAGCCGGCGATGTAGGCGAGGTCGAGGTTGTTCACGGCTTCCGGCCAGGCGATCGTCAGCGTGCCGCCCTGGGGGACGGACGTCGACTGCGCCGCGGCCGTGCCGGCGAACGCCACGGCGAGCGCCGTCAGGGCGAGGAGGATCGTACGCGCGAGTTGGGATCGGTTCATGGATTCGGTACCTCCGGTGGGTCGTATCGGGCTTGGTGGGGCGACGTGGTGTCCATCGTTTCGAGCTCCCGGCCTCCGCTACCGCTGTGCGCCCGCACAGCACGCCGCGTGCCGCTCGACCTCAGCTCATGCGTCGCACCTCCGATCGTGGGTCGAAGGCGTCGCGCAACGCATCGCCGACGAAGTTCACGGCGAGGACGGTCAGGAAGATCGCGGCTCCGGGGAAGTAGCTGAGGTAGGGCGCGCGGAAGACCACCGCCCGCGCGTCGCTGAGCATCGCGCCCCACTCGGGGTTGGGCGGCGGCACGCCGAGGCCCAGGAAGCCGAGCCCGGCGGCGGTCAGGATCGAGCCGGCGACGGACAGCGTGGCGTACACGATGATCGGGCCGACCGCGTTGACGACCAGGTGCCGGGCCATGATGCGCGCCGGGCCAGCGCCCACCGCCCGGCTGGCGACCACGAACTCCTGCTCGCGCAGCGACAGCACCACGCCGCGGACGATGCGCGACAGCGTGGGGATGCCCCAGATCGACAGCGCGACGATGACGTTGAACAGGCTGGGACCCAGGATCGCGGCGATGAGGATCGCGAGCAGGATGCCCGGGAAGGCGTACATGACGTCGACGAGGCGCATCGCCAGATGGTCGAACCAGGTGCCGCCCCAGAAGCCGGTGGCGAGACCCAGGATCGTCCCGAAGACGACGCCGCCGAGGGCGCCGGCGAAGCCGACGAACAGCGAGATGCGCGCGCCGTGCAGCATGCGGGCCAGCACGTCGCGGCCGAACTGGTCGGTGCCGAACGGGTGCTCCCACGAGGGCGGTTGCAGCCGGCTCGCGAGGCTCTGCAGCCGCGGATCGACGTCGTACGCGAGGGGACCGAAGATCGCCACCAGCACGATGAGCACCAGGTAGATCGTGCTGGCGAGGGCCATGCGGTTGCCGCGGATCTCGCGCCAGAAGCGGTAACGCAGCGACATGCGCAAGTCCCGCACGGTTTCCGGGGGCGCCGCGGCGCCCTCGCTCACGCCGGTGCGTGTGGGCTCAGTCATAGCGGATCCTCGGATCGATGAAGCCGTAGACGACGTCGGTCAGCAGGTTCGCCAGGACGAAACCGACCGCGATGACGAGCACCGCGCCCTGGACCACGGGGAAGTCGCGGTTCTGGATGCCGGTGACCAGGTAGCGCCCGATGCCGGGCCAGCCGAAGACGGTCTCGACGATGACGGCGCCGCTCAGCATCGACCCGAAGCTGAGGCCGAGGAGCGTCACGATGGGGATCAGGGCGTTGCGCATGGCGTGCTTGTAGACCACGACGCGGTCGGAGAGGCCCTTGGAGCGGGCCGTGCGCACGTAGTCCTCGTTGAGCACGTCGAGCATCGAGGAACGGGTGTACCGCGCGAGCCCGCCGGCACCGCTGATGCCGATCGTGATCGCGGGCAGCAGCGCGAAACGCAGCCCATCGAGGGTGAGGATCGAACCGCCGAAGCCCGACGGCGGCAGGATCGGCCAGTACAAGCCCACGAGCTGCATGAGCAGGATGCCGAGCCAGAAGTTGGGGATCGACACGCCGAACAGGGCCACGCTCATGGCCACGTTGTCCAACAGGCTGCCGCGCCGGATGGCCGACAAGACGCCGATCGGCACGCCCAGCGCCACGGCGATGGCGAGCGAGAGCAAGCCGAGCTCGAGCGTCCGCGGCAGGCGCTCGAGGATCGCCTCCGAGACCGGCGTGCGGTGCTGCAGCGACGTGCCGAGGTCGAACTGCACGACACCGGCGAGGAACGACAGGTACTGCTCGTACAGCGGTCGATCGAGGCCGACGCGCGCCCGCAGTTCCTGGATGCGTTCCTCGCTGGCGTTGACGGGGAAGTCCGCCGGGATGTAAAGCGAGATGGGGTCGCCGGGCGCCAGGTGGATCGCCAGGAACACCAGGGTGACCGCGCCCCATACCGTCGGGACGACCATGAGGAGGCGCTTGACCAGGTAGGCGGTCACGCTCGCGCCCCCGGGCCGCCGGCGTTCCTGGCCGCGCCATCGGCGGCCACGAGCCGATAGCGGCGGCCGCGCTCGGCGGCGAAGCGCAGGCCATCCCCGTCCGCC
>JAHYJQ010000210.1 GCA_019429025.1 Trueperaceae bacterium
CGATCTGCCAAGCGGATCGGGGCGTGAGCCCCGATCCGCCTACTTCCTGAGCACCAACCGCCACAAGCGCAGCGTGTGCGTCGACCTCAAGGACCACCGCGGGGCGGACTTGGTGCGCCGCCTCGCGCGGCGGGCGGACGTGGTGCTGGACAACTTCAAGGTCGGCGACCTCGCGCGCTTCGGGCTCGACCACGCGGCGCTGTCGGGCGATCGCCCCGGTTTGATCACCTGCTCGATCACCGGCTTCGGCGAGAGCGGCCCGCGGGCGCGGCAGCCCGGCTACGACGCCGCGCTGCAGGCGCTGTCGGGCGTCATGGCCGCCACGGGCGAGCCCGATGGGCCGCCGGTGAAGCTGGCGGTCGCGTGGATCGACGTGCTGACGGGCCTGCATGCGGCCGTGGCGATCCTGGCTGCGCTGCGCGCGCGCGACGCGACGGGCCGGGGCCGCCACATCGACCTCTCGCTGTTCGACGTGGCGCTCGCCAGCATGGTCAACCAGGCGCAGGCCGCCCTGTTGACCGGTGTCGCCCCGCGGCGGCTCGGCAGCGGCCACCCGCAGATCGTGCCGTACCAGGCGTTCGCGGCGGCCGACGCGCCGTTCGTGCTCGCGTGCGGCAACGACGCGCAGTTCGCGCGGGTGGCGCAGGTGGTCGGGGCGCCGTCCTGGGCGAGCGACGAGCGCTTCGCCACGAACGCCGCCCGCGTCCGCCACCGCGACCTGTTGGTGACCGACCTCGCGGAGCGCTTCCGCGCCGCTGACCGCGAGACCTGGGTGGCGCGGTTGGTGGCTGCGGGCGTGCCGGCGACGCCGGTCCTCTCGCTCCCCGAGGCGCTCGCGGATCCCCAGGCGGTGGCGCGGGGCATGGTCGTGACGGTGGAGGATCCGGTGGCCGGACCCGTCGACACGGTCGCCAGCCCGTTCGGGGCGGGCGCACTGCCCCCCGGCCCGTCGCCGATGTTGGGCGAGCACACGGCGGCGGTGCTGCGCGAGGCGCTCGGCATGGAGGGTGGCGAGATCGCCGCGCTCGCGGACGCGGGCGTGATTCGGTTGTGCGCCGCTGGCGACGACGCGCTCGGATCCGCCGGGGACGTGGCATGAGGACCTTCGAGTGGCTCCTGCTGGCGCTGGTGGCCGGCCGCATCCTGAGCATGCTCGTCCGCGGCGAGGCCGGCGCGGCCTGGCGGAGCGCCTTCGCCGTGGCCGCCGGGGGCGCCTGGATCGCGCATCTGGCGCTCGAGGGCCCGAGGTGGTCCATGGGGCCGATCTACCTGGCGGCGGTGGTCGCTGTGATCCTGTTGCCCTGGGAGCGGCCGCACGCGAAGGCGGCATGGGGCCGGCGGGGCGCCAACCGCCGCAGGCGGCGGCCGCGTCCGTGGGGTCGGGCGCTGCTGTGGGCCGTGCTGTGGTTCCCGGCCGCGGCCGTGCCGATCCTGCTGCCGGTGCCGGTCCTCCCGGCCCCGACGGGGCCATGGGGGGTGGGCACCGTGTCGTTCGCGCTGGCGCTGCCGGACGCGACGCTGTCGGACGGCACGGTCGAGACGGGACGCCGCAGCATGGCGCGGCTGTGGTACCCGGTCGCGGCCGACCCGCCGCCGGCCGCCGACGCGCCGTGGGCCGAGCGCGCCGACGTCGTGCTGCCGGCGATGGCCGCCAGGGGTGGCCTGCCGGCGTTCGCGTTCGGCCACCTCGCGCTCATCGGCACGCACGCGGCCTGGTCGGCGGAGCTGGCGCCCGCGCCCGCGGCGAGCGGCTGGCCGCTGGTGGTCTTCGACCACGGCCTGGGCGGCTTCCGCCAGCAGAACACCTTCCTGGTCGAGGAGCTGGCGAGCCATGGCGCGGTCGTGGCCGCCATCGACCACCCGGGCGACGCGCTCGGGACGAGCCTGCCCGACGGGGCGACGCTGCCGTACGTCGGCCTGCCAGCGGCCGACACGCCGGGTTACGCCGACGCGGTCGCGGCGATGGGGTCGCGCTGGACGGCCGACAC
This sequence comes from Trueperaceae bacterium, assembly GCA_019429025.1. Lineage (GTDB taxonomy): Bacteria > Deinococcota > Deinococci > Deinococcales > Trueperaceae > JAABTL01. The sequence continues at coordinate 1,989 of JAHYJQ010000210.1, forward strand.
GCTCACGCTTCTCCGCGTCCTGCGGGACCTGCTGCCGGTGGGCGACCTGGCCGCGTTCGCGGGTGCCCTCGACCTCGAGCGGGTGGTCGCGGCCGGCCACTCGACCGGCGGCGGCGTCGCGGTCGAGGTGTGCCACGCCTGGGACGGCTGCGTCGCGGTGCTGGCGCTCGATCCGTGGTGGGGCCCGGTCGACCCCGAGCTTCGGGAAGCCGGCAGCGACCGGCCGCTCGTCGTCGTCGACTCGGATCCGGCGCTCGGCTACTTCGCGCCCGCCAACGGCGAGCGCTTCGCGCGCTTCGTGGAGGCCTCGGCGGCGCACGTGCTGGCGTTCGTGCTCGAGGGCGCCGGCCACCAAGACCTCAACGACACCATGCTCCTGGCGCCGAGCTGGCTGGCGCTGCGACTCGGTTACAGCATCGGCCCGGTCGACAAGGACGAAGCGATGGCGGCGGTGCGGGGGGTGGCGCGGGCGTGGGTGGCCGCGGCGGCGGCGGGGCGTGTCGCGGACGGGCTGGCGGCCGTCGAGGCGCTGGCCGCGGCGCCGCTCAGGCTCGAGCTGGCGCCGGCGGCGCGCTGAGCCGTCCTGGCCGTCGGGCGCGGCGTGGCGCCGTCAGGTGATCGCCTCGGGCCCGCCGGGCGCGTCGCGCCGTGCCCAGCGCCGCAGCGTCGCCACGACCAGCCCCAGCACCGCCAGGACGGCGACCAGCACCACCGACAGGGCGGCGGCGCGGTTCGTGTCGCCCGCCTGCTCGAGGCCGAACACCAGCCAGCCGAGCGTCTCGGCGCGCGAGCCGGCCAGCAGCGCCGACAGCGAGATCTCGCTGAAGGCGTTGAGGAACACGAGCAGGGCCGCGACGACGACGGTGGGCGCCATGACGGGCAGGAGCACGAAGCGCATGGCCTGCAGGGTGCCGGCGCCGTCGATGCGGGCCGCCTCCTCCAGCGCGGGGTCGAGCTGCCGCCAGGCCGCGCCGATCGGCTGCAGCGCGAACGCGAGGTAGTGGCCGACGTAGGCGAGCCCGAGCAGCCACACGGTGCCGTACAGCCGCAGCCCGGGGATGGGTGACGGCAGCCAGGTGAGCACCAGCGCCAGGGCGAACACGATGCCCGGCAGGGCGTACGGCAGGTCGACCAGCAGCTGCAGGAGCGTGCCGCGGGCGCCGAGGCGGAGTAGGACGTAGCCCAGGGCGAGCGCCACGACGGCCGCGATGGCGGCGGCCCCGCCGGCCAGCAGGAGGCTGTGGGTCAGGGCGCGGGGGAAGGCCTCGAGCTGCTGCAGCACGAACGCGTAGTGACGGAGGTCGAGGTTCTCGAGCGTCGGCCGCAGACCGTACGCGCGCGTGAGGCTGGTCAGCAGCATCGACCCGAAGGGCCCCGCCGTCATGAGGCCGCCGACGACGAGCCACACGCCGGCCGCCAGCGGCCAGCGCCAGGCGCCGAGCCGGTAGCGGTGCGGCGCCTCGAGCTGGCTGTCGAGCGTCGCCGCGCGCCGGTTGAGGCGCAGCTGCAGCAGCAGCACGGCGAACGCGGGGATCGCCATCAGGAGCGCCAGCGCGGCCGCCTGCGAGAAGCCGCCGGAGGCGAAGGAGGTCACGCGCTGGTAGACCAGCGTCGGCAGCGTCAGGAAGCGGGCGGGGATCCCCAGCAGCGCGGGGATCCCGAAGTTCCCCAGCGCCGCGAGGAAGGCGAGCATGACCGCCGCCAGCAGGTAGGGCCGCAGGAGCGGCGCCAGGATGCGCGCGCCGACCAGCGCGAGGCTCGCGCCGTCGAGGCGGGCGGCCTCCTCGAGGTGGCGGGGCACGCGCGAGAGGCCCGCGCCGATCGTCAGGTAGGCGACCGGCAGCGCGAACACGGTGAGCAGCAGGACGATGCCGCCCTCCCCGTACAGCGTCCAGGGGGCCCGCGTCAGCCCCAGGCCGTCGCGGACCAGGCGCGTGAGGAAGCCCGCGGGGCCCGCCCAGCCGATCCAGGCGATGGCCAGGATCTGCGGGGGCACGACGAGCGGCACCAGCAGGAGCAGCCGCAGGCCGCGGCGTCCGGGCAGCGCGAGTCGCTCGAGCAGGAAGACGAGCGCCGCCCCGATGGCGGTCGCGAGCAGGGCCGAGGCGGTCGAGACGCGCAGCGAGTGCTGGATGGCGCGGCGCGCCTGGGGGTTGTCGAGCAGCCAGGCGAGGGCCTGGGCGTCGAGGGCGCGCTCGATGAGGCGGTAGAGCGGGAGGGCGCTGGTGAAGGCCAGCAGCACCAGCAGCCCCGCCAGCACGAGGCCGGCGGGGCTGAACGCGTGGCGCACCCAGCGGCGCCACGGGGCGCTGCGCCGGGCGGGATGGCGCGGCGGGCGCCAGCGCGGGATCAAGTCAGATCACTCGCCGAAGAGGGTGGCGAAGCGCTCCTTGTCGGCGTCGCGGGTGGCGGCGAGGTCGGCCGGGGCGGCACCCAGGAGCGTGAGGTCGGCGAGCGCGGGGAAGCCCGCGGGCGGCGCGACGTCGGCGCGCAGGGGCATGTACCCCATGCCGACGGCGACGCGCTGGCCCTCGGCCGACAGCAGGAAGTCGACGAAGGCGCGGGCCGCCTCGAGGTTGGCCGTCCCCTTGACGATGCCGACCGGCTCCGTGATCACCGGCACCCCCTCGCTCGGGTACACGACGGCGACGGGCGAGCCCTCGAGCGCCGCGCGGATCGGCAGGAAGTCGACGACGATGCCGTACGGGCGCTCGCCGCCGGCCACGGTGCGCAGCACCGCGCCGTTGCCCTGCGTGAGGAAGACGTCGGCGCCGGCCAGGGTCGCGAACCAGGCCCAGCCGAGGCCGGGGTCGCGCGTCTTGACGCCGAGGTTGTAGGCGGCGGCGCCCGAGTACGACGGGCTGGGCATGACGACGCTGCCGGCCGGCAGGCCGGCCAGCGCGGCCCAACTCGTGACGGGCTCCGTGACCAGGTCGGTGTTGTACGTGATCAGGGTCGCGAGGATCTTCGTGCCGAAGTAGGTGCCGTCGGGGTCGACGTAGGCCGGGTCGATGGCGGCCACCTCGGCGGGGGCGTAAGCCTCGAGCAGGTCGCGGGCCTTCAGCAGCTCGAAGGTCGGCGCGTCGGCCACCAGCAGCACGTCCGCCTGTGGCGCGCCGGCCTCGGCCTCGAGCAGGAAGCGGGCGATGACCTGCTCGGTGCCGGAGCGGAAGACCTCGACGGTCACGCCGGGGTAAGCGGCCTCGAAGGCGGCCTTGGTGGTGGCGGCGTCGGCGTCGGGTTGCGAGGTGTACAGCCGCAGGGTGCCGCTCGGCTGGGCGATGGCGAAGCCGAGGGCGAGCGTGAGCAGCAGGGCGAGCGTGCGGAGCATGCGGTCCTCCAGGGTGACGGGGGTACGTGCGCGTGCCGACCCAGGATAGCGGGGCGTCGCCCCGGCCGGGCCGCAGCGGAGGCTACGGTCCGGGTGTCAGGGCTCGGTGATGCCAGCGTCCAGCGGCTCGCGGCTCGCGCCCGCGGCCGCGGCGCTCACGTAGGCGCGCGCCTCGTGACCGGTCGCCGCGCGGTAGGCGTCGGCGGTCGCCGTCACGAAGGGCTCGGCGTCGTCGCGGCGCACGAGCGCCACGGCGCAGCCGCCGAAGCCCGCCCCGGTCATGCGCGCGCCGAGGCAGCCGGGCGCGGCCCGCGCGGCCGTGACGATCGCGTCGAGCGCGGGCGACGACACCTCGTAGTCGTCGCGCAGGCTCTCGTGGCTCGCGTCCATCAGGCGACCCAGCCGGGCCACGTCGCCGTCGGCGAGCGCGTCGGCGGCCTCGAGCGTGCGGGCGTTCTCGCCGATGACGTGCCGGGCGCGCCGCAGGTCGACGGGGTCGAGCCGGTCGGCGGCCGCCTCCAAGTCGTCCGCCCCGGCGTCGCGCAGCGCGCGCACGCCGAGCTCCCTCGCCGCCCGCGTGCAGGCGGCGCGGCGGTCGTCGTAGGCGCTGCCGACGAGGGTGCGGCGGGTATCGGTGTCGAGCACCACCA
>JAHYJQ010000211.1 GCA_019429025.1 Trueperaceae bacterium
CGGCGAACCCGACTCACCCGCCGCCGCGCGGCGAACACGAGCAGGTCAGCGCCGAGCGGCGAACCCGACTCACCCGCCGCCGCGCGGCGAACACGAGCAGGTCAGCGCCGAGCGGCGAACCCGACTCACCCGCCGCCGCGCGGCGAACACGAGCAGGTCAGCGCCGAGCGGCGAACCCGACTCGCCCGCCGCCGCGCGGCGGAACGCGGCTGGTATCGTCCGCCGCATGGACACGATCGATCCCCAAGCCCGCCGCGTCGCCCGCGCGTTGCTCGACCACGAAGGCCCCTACGTCGTCGTGGCCCACGCCGACCCGGACGGCGACGCGGTCGGCAGCGTCCTCACGCTCGCACGCGCGCTGCGGCGCCTGGGGCGCGAGGTCGTCACCCCCATGACGCCGCCGCCCCGCTTCCTGCGCTTCCTCGTCGACGACGGGGAGCTCGTCGATCCGCTCACGGAACGCCCGCCCGGCGCACTCGTCGTCGTGCTCGACAGCGACCCGGCGCGCTCCTCCGGCGTGCCGACGGCCGGCGGCCCGGTCGTCAACGTCGACCACCACGGCACCAACCCTGGCACGTCGGAGGTCGTGTGGATCGACCCCGCCTTCGCCTCGGCGACGATGATGGTGGCCGAGGTCGTCGACGCCCTCGGCGTCGCGTGGGACGCGCGCCTGGCCACCCCGTGCCTGGCTGGGCTCATGACCGACACCGGCCACTTCCGCTTCGGCAACACCGACCGCCGCGCGCTGCAGACCGCCGGGCGGCTGATCGAGGCCGGCGTCGCCTACGCCGAGCTGTCCGACCGCCTGCAGTGGCGCCACCCGGACTTCTTCCGCATGCTCGCCCTGGTCATGGCCACCGTGCGCTTCCACCTGGGCGGCGAGGTCGTCCTGGCCGACCAGACCCTGGCGATGCGCGAGGCCCTGGGCGAGAGCGAGGACGACTCCGACGACTACGTGGGCCAGCTCCGCTACGCCGAAGGCACCCGGATCGCCGCGATCCTCAAGGAGCGTGCCGGCGCGGTGAAGCTGAGCGTCCGCTCGCGTGGCGGCGCCTCCGCCCGACGCATCTGCGTCGCGCTCGGCGGCGGCGGGCACGACGCCGCGGCCGGCGCCACGCTCGAGGGCGTCGACCTGGCCACGGCCGAACGCCGGCTGCTCGAGGCCGTCGAGGTCGAACTGCGCCAGTTGACCCCACGCGGCGACGGCACGGCCGCGACCGACACGCCCTAGGCCGACGCTGGGCGGCCCGTTCGCCAGTGGCCCGCTCCGCGCTAGCATGCGTGGGTGCTGCACACGCTCGAGCTGTTCGACTTCGCGATCGCCGACCGGGTGGCGGTCCAGCTCGGTCCCGGGCTGAACGTCCTGACGGGCGAGACGGGCGCCGGCAAGTCGCTGCTGGTCGACGCGCTCGCCCTCCTCGCGGGCGGCAGGGCCGACGACGGGGTCGTTCGTGCCGGTCGCGACGCCGCGCTCGTGCAGGCCACCTGGGGCGGCGACCGCCCGCTGACGGCGGCCCGCCGCATCGTGCGCGACGGACGCAACGTCGCACGCGTCGACGGCGAGATCGTCACGGTCGCGGAGCTGCAGGCGACCCTGGCGACCCGGCTCGGCATCTTCGGGCAGCAGGCCTACCGCACGCTGCTCGACGCGGCCGAACAGCGCGGCCTCCTCGACCGCCACCTCGACGCCGGCGCGGCAGCGGCGGCGGCCGAGGCGGTCGCCGCCTGGGACGAGCGCCAGCAGGTGCGGACGCGGCTGACCGCGCTGCGCGAGGCCGCCCGCGACCGCGCTCGCCAGCTCGACCTGCTGCGCTACCAGGTCGACGAGATCGACGCCGCGCGCCTCGCACCTGAGGAAGACGCGCGGCTCGACGCCCGGCTGACGGTCCTGCGCCACGTCGAACGCGTCAGGGAGGGTGTCGCCGGGGCCCTCGAGGCGCTCAGCGCCGCCGACGAGAGCGGCGACCGGCCCACCGCCGCGGACCGGCTCACGGACGCCGTGCGGGCGTTGGCGCAGGCCGCCCGCCACGACCCCCAGCTCGAGCGGCTCGCCGACGAGGCGGGCGACGCGCTGTCGGCGGTGCAGGCGATCGGCGACGAGCTCGAGCGCGCGCTCACGCGCTTGGCAAGCGAGCCGGGCGAGCTGGATCGCTTGGAGGCCCGCAGGGCCGAGATCGAGGGCCTCGAACGCAAGTACGGTTCGGGCGTCGCCGGCGTGCTGGCCATGCGCGACGCGCTCGCCGCCGAACTCGATGGCCTGACGGGCGCCGAGGCCGAGGACGCCGCGCTGGCCGACCGCGAGGCGCGCACCACCGCTCGCCTCGCGAGCGCCGCCGCGGCCCTGGGCGAGGGCCGTGCCCGGGCGGCCGCCCGGCTGGCGCCCGCCGTCACCGCCGTGCTGCGTGAACTCGCGCTGCCGCATGCGCGCTTCGAGATCGCCCTCGAGCCGCTCCCGGAGGCCGGCAGGCACGGCGCCGAGCGGGTCGTGTTCCGCTTCGGCGCCAACCTCGGGGAGCCCCTCGCGCCCCTCCACGAGGTCGCGTCGGGCGGCGAGTTGTCGCGCGCGATGCTGGCGCTGCACGCCGCAGCGGGGTCGACCGTGGCCACCTTGGTGTTCGACGAGGTCGACACCGGCCTCGGCGGTCGCAGCGGGCGCGCCGTCGGCGAGGTCCTCGCGCGGCTCGCACGCGGTCGCCAGGTGCTGGTCGTGACGCACCTCGCGCAAGTCGCCGCCTTCGCCGACCACCACCTGCGGGTCGACAAAGCCGAGGTCGCGGGCCGCACGGTCACGCGCGTCGCGTCCCTGGCGGGCGAGGACAGGGTCGAGGAGCTCGCCCGCATGCTCGCCGGCGACGCCGGCGACGTGGCCCGCCGGCACGCCCGCGCCCTGCTGCGCGACCCGACCGCCGCTTGACGATCGTGACGGCCGCTCAGAGCCTCGCGAGGGCCTCCAGCAGGGCGTCGACGTCGGCCGCGTCGGTGTAGTGGACGGCGCTCGCCCGCACGGCGCCGCCGCGCTCGACGAGGCCGAGCTCGCGCATGACCAGGTCGAAGGCGTAGAAGTGCCCCGCGGCCACCGCCACGCCGGCGTCGGCGAGCGCTGCGGCGACCACACCGGGAGGGCGCTCGGGGTGGTTGAACGCGACCGTCGCCGTCCTCTCCTCCACCCCGGGCAGGCCGTAGCGCTCGTAGCCGAGGGCGTCGAGGCCACGCAGTATGCGACCGCAGAGCGCGTCCTCGTGCGCGGCGATCGCGGCGTAGGCCGCGCGCCAAGCGGCCCGTTCGTCGCCCGCGGCGGCCTCGTCGACCTCGCTGCCGATCTCGACCAGGTGGTCGAGCGCAGCGCCCCAGCCAATGATCGCCTCCTGCGACTGCGTGCCGGGCTCCCAGGCGTTGGGGGCGTCGGCGGCGTGGAACGCGAGCTTCGGCGGGGTCAGACGATCGCGCACCTTCGGGCCCAGGTAGAGCACGCCGAGGTGCGGCGCGAACACCTTGTACGGGCTGAAGACCGCCATGTCGATCCCCATCCCGGCCACGTCGGGCAGCTCGTGGGGCGCGGCGTGGACCAGGTCGACCATCACCCAGGCGCCGGCATCGCGGGCGACGGCCGCCGACTCCGCGACCGGCGGGCGCGTGCCTAGCGCGTTCGACGCCGCCGTGAAGGCGACGAGGCGCGTACGCGGCCCCAGCAGCTCGCGGAGGTCGTCCGCGTGCAGCGTGCCGAACGGCGCCCGCGGCCGCCAGGTGCGGACGACCACCCCGCGCGCCGCGAGGGCGCGCCACGGATCGACGTTGGCGTGGTGATCGAGCGAGGTCACCACGATCTCGTCGCCAGCGGTGAGGGCATCCCCGACCGAGCGCGCGAGGAGCGTGACCAGCGTGGTCGCGTTGGGACCGAACGCGACGTTGCCGGGCCCCTCGGCCCCCAGGAACGCCGCCGTCCGCGCGCGCACGGCCTCCTTGTGGGCGGTCACCCGGCGGCTGGGCGCGTAGGCGGCGCCGACGTTGACCTGCAGGGCCGCCAACGCCTCGCCGACGGCGTCGATCACGCGATCCGGCAGCTGGGCGCCCGCGGCGTTGTCGAGGTAGCGGACCTCGCCGGCCCGGAGGGCGGCGAAGCGACGGCGGACCCGGTCGACCTGGTAGGCGGGCATGTCCCCACGGTAGCAAGCGCGCGCGGGGTACCCTAAGCGCATGTTCGACGCCGAGGGTCACGAGGACGGTCCCGCCTGCCCGGTGTGCGGCGCGGCGCCCACCTGGCGCTTCGTCTACGCGGAGGGCTTCGAGGAGCTGGAGTGCCGGGCCTGCGGCTGGCGCAGCGACGAGGAGGACCTGCACGACCTGCGGCGCGCGACGGGCGAGGTCCTCGAGCGCGAGCATGCCGACGTCGCGCCGCCGCTGGGGCGGCCGCTGCGTGCTTGACGTGTCGCGCCATCGGGCCGGTCGCCGGCGTGGCGGCGGGACGGAGGCCGCGGGACCCCGCGAGGTCACGCGGCCTACACTGTGGGTGGACCGGCGCACCCGACGCCGCCGGAGGAGGAGCGAATGATGGAGGTACGGGTCGTGTTGAGTTCGGATGACATCGTCCGAGGCCTCAAGCACTACCGCCGCATCGCCAAGCAGGACGTCCTGCGTGCGCCGGAGACCGCCAATCCCGATGCGTCGCTGCGCCACGCCGAGGCACGTCGCGAGGTGTACGCGGAGCTCGCGGAGATCGCGGAGCGGGCGGGGCCGCAAGACGTCGTGCAGGCCGCACTCGACGCGTACCAGAAGCTCCCCTTCGCGTCCGGCAGCGACGACCCTGCCCACGTGGAGCTGCGCGCGAGAGAGAACGCGCTCGAGAACTTCTTCCTGATGATCGGACTCGAACCGAAGGTGCGCCGCGAGGCGCGCAACCAGCGGCCCTCGCTGGGCGGTGACGAGGGCGGCGACGTTCGCGTCGACACGGCGGTGCCGTCCGAGGAAGCCGATCCCAGCGCTCCGTGACGCTCGCTGAACTGGAGGCGCGGGCGGCGGACAGGCCGCCCGCGCTCGCCGAGCTGTCCGACCGGCTCGTGTTCGGCGACGGTGACCCCGACGCCGACCTCATGATCGTCGGCGAGGCGCCGGGCGAGGAGGAGGATCTCTCCGGCCGGCCGTTCGTCGGTCGCGCGGGTCAGCTGCTCGACAAGGTCCTCGCGTCGGTGGACATCGACCGGGCCGACGTGTACGTGACCAACATGGTGAAGTTTCGCCCGCCGGGCAACCGCAACCCCAAGCCCGAGGAGATCGCGGCCAGCGTGCCGCTGCTGCTCGAGCAGATCCGCCTCGTGCGGCCGCAGGTGATCGCCAGCCTCGGCAACGTGCCGACGCAGTGGTTCCTGGGCAGCAAGGAGGGCATCACCCGGCTGCGCGGACGCTGGGCGAGCTGGCAGGGCGTCCGTCTGCTGCCCCTGTACCACCCGGCTTACCTCCTGCGGAACCCCAGCCGCGAGGTCGGTTCGCCCAAGTGGGAGACGTGGCAGGACGTGAAGGCGCTCAAGGCCGTCCTGGCGGAACTCGGCCCCAAGCAGGGCCCCCTGGTCATCGACACGGCGGCGGCAACGCCGCTGTTCTGAGACGGTCGCGACGTGCCCGATCCGCGGTTCATCGGCCTGGTCCACTCGCTGCGCAGCTCGGCCGAGGCGGCGCTGGGCGAGCTCTCCTCCCCCATGGTCACGCGGCTCGCCCGCGACGGCGCGCTGGCCCGCCGGACCGCCGAGCGCAGCCTCGACCTGCTGGAGATGCTCGTCGACAAGACGCTGGGTCGCCTCGACGCGACCGAGCGTGACGCGCTGGTGCACGCGCGCGACGAGATCCGCCGGCGGCTGGCCGCGACGGCCGACCACGCGGCAGGGGCCGGCGCGACGGCCGACGGCGCGGCAGGGGCCGGCGCGAC
>JAHYJQ010000212.1 GCA_019429025.1 Trueperaceae bacterium
GCACGGCGACCACCGATCGGCCGCCGGCGTACGCCCGCCCCCAACCAAGAGGAGCCATCCATGATGAGATCCCTGCGAACCGCCCTCGCCGCCGCCCTCCTTGCCATCACCGCCGCCGCCACGGCGCAGGAGAGCGCGTCGGCGACCGCCGACTGCACCTTCGACCAAGGCATGACGCGTTGCGTGACGGACGTGTACCCCACGGAGCCGCAGGACCTGCCCATCGATTCGGGGTTCACCTTCTGCGGCACCAACGGAACCCTCTATCAGCTTCTGCAAGGGCCCGCGACCATGCACCTAACCGTGGGGAACCACTTCTACCGGGAGACGACGGTGTACCGCGGCCAGTCCAACGTCGTGGCCAGCGAGGAGTCGCTCCTCATGGTCACGTTCAACTTCTCCTCGATCAGTGACAACATCGCCGTGATCGGAACCTGCGGCTGACCGAGCCACCCGGGATCGCCGACGGCACGTCCGCGCAGTCCTCTCTGCCCCTCTCTCGCTGGGCCGGCGTCGCCGGCCCAGCCGGCCTCCTCGGCGTGCCCTCGCGGCGCGAGGGCACAGGCGCCCCCCGCGAACGCTGACAGAATGGGGCATGACCCAGCCAGCAACGACCCCCATCCGCGCGCGCGCCATCGCCGCCGCCGCGCTCCTCGCCGGAGCCCTGGCGCTCGCGGGCTGCACGGCGCGCGTCACCTTCGATCCGTCCGGCGTTGCGCCCGTGAGCGTCTCGACGACGGCCGCCGCGGGCTTCCTGATCGTGCGCGTCCCGGCGTCGCGGCCGGCGTCCGGGATCGAGGTCCGGACCACCGGCGCCGGCACCGTCCACATCCCGGCGGGCCACTACCCGCCACCGGGCCGGTGCCGCATCTGGCGGCCGGGCGTGCCGCCGGGGCAGCAGGAGCCGCCCGGCGACTGCGGCGACCTCGAGCGCCGGGTGCCGCCGAACGCCGTCCTCGTCATCGGCTGATCGACCGTCGCGGGCACGGTTAGCGGAGCCACGATCGGAGGGTCCCGTGGTCGAGCTGGCCCCCAACGTCTGGCGGCTGCCCCTGCTGCCGCTGGGCGCCGTGAACGCCTACCTCGTCGGCGACACCGTCGTCGACGCGGGCACCGTGTGGACGGAACGGCGGTTCTTCACGGAACTGGCGGGGCGACCGCTGAGCGCCCACGTGCTCACCCACGCGCACCCCGACCATCAGGGCGCCACGGCGGCGCTGTGCGTGGCGCGTGACATCCCCCTGTGGTGCGGCGCCGGCGACCTCGCCGCGGCGGAGTCGGCCGACTTCTCCGCGGCCTGGGGCGAACGCCGGCGCCGCCCACTGTTCCGCCTCGCCGCGCGATTGGGGGGACCCGGGCAGCCGGTGGCACGCGCGCTGCGCGAGGGCGACCGCGTCGCGGACTTCGAGGTGATCGAGACGCCGGGGCACACGCCCGGACACATCGCGCTGTGGCGCGAGGCCGACCGGGTGGTGATCCTCGGCGACGTCGCCTCGTACCGCAACCCCTTGGCGCTCAGCCCGGGTCTGCGCGAGCCGTCGCGGCTCGTCACGCGCGACCCGCGCGAGAACCGCCGCTCCATCCAGAAGATCGCCGCCCTGCGGCCGCGGCTCGTCTGCTTCGGGCACGGCCCGCCGCTGCTCGACGGGGAGCGCTTCGTGCTTTGGGCGGAACACCTGGGGACGTGAGACGGCGTGCCGGACGACCGGCGCCGGACGCGGCATCGCGTCGTGCCGGACGTCGCGCGCTCATCGGGTACGCTGGCCCGACCCTCGGGTCCGCCGGCAGCGCGCCGCCCGCGAGCGCGTCCTGGTCGCCGCTGCGTCGGCGCAGCGGCACCGACGGGGTCCGGAACGTGGAGGCGATGTGCAGCACGGGATCCTGATCTCTGGCGCGTCGACCGGCATCGGCCGGGCGTGTGCCCTCGACCTCGCGGCGCGCGGCGTGCGGGTGTTCGCCGGGGTCCGGCGGACCGAGGACGGCGACGCCCTGCGGGCGGCGGGCGGCGATGGCGTCGTTCCCGTTCTGCTCGACGTCACCGACGGCGCGACCATCGCGGGTACCGTCGAGGCGATCGCGGCGGCGAACGGCGAGCGCGCCCTCTCTGGCCTGGTGAACAACGCCGGCATCGTCGTCGCCGGGCCGCTCGAGTTCCTGCCGCTCGACGACCTGCGGCGCTCGTTCGAGGCCAACGTCGTCGGGTTGCTGGCCCTGACGCAGGCGTGCCTCCCGCTGCTGCGCGCCGGACGCGGCCGGATCGTCAACATGAGCTCGATCTCGGGCCGCTTCGCGTCGCCGCTGCTGGGCCCCTACGCCGCCTCGAAGTACGCGGTCGAGGCGCTCAGCGACGCGCTGCGCCGCGAGCTCGCGCCGTGGGACATCCCCGTGGCCGTGATCGAGCCGGGGGCGGTCGCCACGCCGATCTGGGAGAAGTCGGCGGCCTCCGCCCAGGCGCTGCTCGACGGCCTCCCCGCCCAGGCGCACGGGCACTACGGGGCCGACGTCGAGCACGCGAAGCGCCGGGCGCTCGGCGCCGCCCGGGCGGGCATCCCGGCCGAGGCGGTGGCCGCCGTCGTGCACGCGGCCCTCACCGCCGCGCGGCCGCGGACGCGCTACCTCGTCGGCCGCGACGCCCGCATCGGCGCCGTCATGGCCCGCTGGCTGCCCGACCGGGTCCTCGACCTCTACGCCCGGAGCACGCGCACCGGCACCGCGGTGCGGGACGGCTGACCGCGCGGCCACCGGCGGCCGCGCACCCCCGCCGGCCGCCGCGCCCGCGCGACGCTAGATGATCCCCAACTTGCGGGCGCCCTCCGTCAGCACCTCGACGCCGTGGTCGATCTCCTCGATCGTGTGGGTGGCGGTCACCGTCGCCCGGAGGCGCGACGACCCCACCGGCACGACCGGCGGCAGGATCGCCTGCACGAAGATCCCGTTCTCCACGCAGTGCATCATGAGGCGCGTCGCCAGCTCGTCCGCGCCGCACACGATGGGCGCGATGGCGGCCCGACTCGCCAGCAGCTCGAAGCCGGCGGCCGCGAGCCGGTCGCGGAAGTAGGCGAACTTCTCCTGCAGGGCCCGCACCCGCTCCGGTTCGTCGCGGATGACCTGCAGCGCCGCGATGCTGGCGGCGGCCGACGCCGGCGGGATGGCGGCCGAGTAGATGAACCCGCGCGCCTTGTGCTTGAGCGCGGTGATCATCTCGGCCGACCCGGCGACGAACCCGCCGACGCTGGGGATCGACTTGCTGAAGGTCCCCATCTTGATGTCGACGGCCTCCGGCCCCATGCCGAAGTGCTCCTCGATGCCCGTGCCCGTCGCGCCCAGCACGCCCAGCGAGTGCGCCTCGTCGACCATCAGCCGGGCGCCGTAGCGGTCGCACAGCGCACGGATCCCGGGCAGGTCGGCGATGTCGCCGTCCATGCTGTACACGCCGTCCACGATGACCATCCGCTGGCGCTCCGGGTTGGCCTGCGCCAGCCGCTCCTCCAGATGGCCCAGGTCGTTGTGCCGGAAGCGCACCATCTTGGCGCCCGAGAGGAGGCAGCCGTCGACGATGCTGGCGTGGTCGAGCTTGTCGCAGATGACGGTGTCGTGGCGATCGAGCAGGGCCGAGATGGTGGAGATGTTCGCCATGTAGCCGCTCGCGAAGGCGATCGCGGCCTCGGTCCCCTTGAACGCCGCGATGGACTCCTCGAGCTCGCGGTGCAGCGGCAGCGTCCCGGCCAGCAGGCGCACGCCGTTGGTGCCCGTGCCGTACTTGGCGATCGCCTCCTGCGCCGCCCGGTCGATCGCCGGGTGCCTGATGAGACCCAGGTACGAGTAGCTGCCGAACATGAGCATCTCGCCCCGGCCCTCGACCCGCACGCGGGCCGTGCCGGGCACGACCTCGCTGACCTCGGGCAGGTAGAAGTACAGGCCCAGCCCCTGGTAGTGCTCGACGTCCCACGGACCGCGGGGCACCGTCGCCATCGTCATCGTCGACCTCCGGCGCCTAGGGTACCTCGGCGGGTCGCGATGGTGCGAGGGCGCGGTCGTGGACTGCATGCGTCGGGGCTGAAGCTCACGGCCGACACGTCACCCGTGACGCCATCGTGATATCATTGAGCGCATGACTGATATCATGCTGCCTCGCGACGCGCCATCGGGTCGCTTCGTGCTGCGCCTGCCGCCTGGGCTTCACGGCACGCTGCGCGATGCGGCCGCCCGCGCAGGGCTGTCGCTGAACGAGTACTGCGTTCGGGCGCTCGCGGCTCCTGGCACCGATCCCGCAGGACCCGGCGCCGCCGTCGCCGCCCGAGCGGCCGCGGCCTTCGGTCCCGATCTCGTGGGCCTCCTCCTCTACGGCTCCTGGGTGCGCGGCGACGCGACCGCGGCGTCCGATATCGACGCCCTCGTCGTCCTCGATACCTCGAGGCCGATCACGCGCGCGCTCTACCGCGACTGGGACGACGAACCGCTGGCGTACGACGGCCACCGGGTCGAGGTCCACTTCATCCACATACCGCCGACCGACGGCGATCCGGGTTCGGTTTGGCTCGAGGCCGCGCTCGATGGTGTCGTGGCCTCCGACCGCGACGGCCGAATCGCGCGCTACCTCGGCCTGGTTCGGCGCCACATCGCCGCCGGCGATCGGGTGCGGCGCCGGGCGCACGGCCAGCCGTACTGGACGGTGGCGAACTGATGCGCAATCTCGACCTCGCGCACGACTACCTGAAACGGGCGCGCGTCCGGCTCGGGGCGCTCGAGGTCCTGTACGAGGGCGAGAGCTGGGCCGACGTCGTCAGGGAGTCGCAGGAGGTCGTAGAACTCGCGCTCAAGGCCCTGCTGCGCGCGAGTGGCGTGGACGTCCCGCGCGTTCACGACGTCGCACCCATCCTCCACGCCGAGCGTGCCCGACTCCCGGAGCCGCTGGCACCGCACATCGACGAACTGGCCGACGCCTCGCGACAACTGCGGCGTGACCGGGAGCTCGCCTTCAACGGAGCCGAAGACCTGACGCCGGGCGAGTTCTACACGCGCGTCGATGCGGATCGCGCGCTCGCCTCGGCGCGCCGCGTCGTCGACCTCGTCTCGCGTCCTCTTCCCGACCCAACCTGACGCCGCGCCGCGGCCGGCAGCGGCCCGCCGAGCCCGCTGCTACGATGCCGCATGCCGGACATCAGCATCTTCAACGACGTCATCGGTCCCGTCATGCGCGGGCCCTCGAGTTCGCACTGCGCGGCCGCCCTGCGCATCGGGCGGCTGGCGCGCGACCTCATGGACGGCGACCTCACGGACGTCCTGGTGGAGTTCGACCGCGAGGGCTCCCTGCCCACGACCCACGCGAGCCAGGGCTCCGACATGGGCCTCTTCGGCGGCCTGCTCGGCTGGGACGCGGACGACGAGCGCCTGCCCGACTCCGCCCGCGCGCTCGACGACGCGGGCATCGGCCTGCGGATCGAGACGGTCGACGTGGGCGACCCGCACCCGAACACCTACCGGCTCACGCTGCGCAACGCGACCGAGGAGCACGCCCTCGTCGCGATCTCCACCGGCGGCGGCATGATGGAGGTCCAGTCCATCGACGGCGTCCCGCTGCGCATGGACGGCGGCTACTCCGAGACGCTGGCCTGGCTGGACACCGGCCAGCGCGACGCGGCCGAGCGGCTGGCGGCCCGGCTCGACGCCGACGAGGTCCTCATCCACGGGGCCGGGGCCGGGCTGCTGCTCCAGGTGAAGGCGGCCGGCTTCGTCCCCGACGGCGCCCTCGCCGACCTGCGGCCCGCCCGCGTGCGCC
>JAHYJQ010000213.1 GCA_019429025.1 Trueperaceae bacterium
GCCATCGGCTACCTCCAGGGGCTCGTCGAGGCGCTGGCCAAGGCGTCCCCTGCCGCCGACGCGGCGCCCAGGGAGTGACGCCCATGCCCATCCGCACGGTCGAGGCGCTCGAGGCCGCCCTCGCCACCCCCTCCGCCCGGCTGATCGTCGACATGGGACGCCTCGACGGCGACCTGTTGGTCCTCGGCGCCGGCGGCAAGATGGGGCCGAGCCTGGCGATGCTCGCGCGCAACGCCCTCGACGCCGCCGGCGCGTCCAACCAGGTGATCGCCGTGTCGCGCTTCGGCGACGAGGCCCCCCGCCAGAGGCTCGAGGACGCCGGCGTGCGGACGATCGCCGCCGACCTCATGAACGACGCCGAGCTGCAGGCCCTACCCGACGCCGCCCACGTCGTCCACATGGCGGCCATGAAGTTCGGCACCAGCGGCAGCGAGCACCTCACCTGGGCGATGAACACCTACCTCCCCGGCCGCGTGGGCGAGCGCTACCGCGACGCGCGCATCGTGGCCTTCTCCAGCGGCAACGTCTACCCGCTGGTGCCGCTCGCGAGCACCGGCGCCACGGAGGACCACCCGATCGAGCCGCTCGGCGAGTACGGGCAGTCCGTGCTGGGGCGCGAGCGCATCTTCGCGTACGGCTCGCACCGCTACGGCACCAGGGTCGCCGCCATCCGCCTGAACTACGCCATCGACCTGCGCTACGGCGTGCTGGTCGACATCGCCACCGCCGTGCGCGACGGCGAGCCGATCGACCTCGCCATGGGCCATGTCAACGTCGTGTGGCAGGGGTACGCCAACGAGGTCACCCTGCGCGCGCTGCATCACGCGTCATCGCCGCCCACGGCCATCAACCTCACCGGCCCGGAGATCGTGTCCGTCCGCCGCCTGGCCCACTGGTTCGGCGAGCGCCTGGGGCGCGAGCCCGTGCTGGTGGGCCAGGAGCAGCCGAACGCGCTGCTCAACGACGCCTCGCGCTGCCACGCGCTGTTCGGCTACCCCGACGTCACGCTGCTGCAGATGGTCGACATGGTCGCCGACTGGCTGCTGGCCGGCGGCGAGCTGCACGGCAAGCCCACCAAGTTCCAGGTCCGCAGCGGGCGCTTCTGATGGCCCGGCCGCTCTCGCCCGACCAACTGCGCCTGCTGCACGAGGGGACCGTCATCCCCGCGCACCCGCTGGCGCTCGACGCGGACCGCCGGCTCGACGAGCGCCGGCAGCGCGCGCTCACGCGCTACTACGTCGCGGCCGGCGCCGGCGGGGTGGCCGTCGGCGTGCACACGACCCAGTTCGAGATCCGCCGCGTCGGACTCCTGGAGCCGGTGCTGCGCCTGGCGTCCGAGACGGCCGACGAGGCCCGCGGCGGCCGCCCCTTCCTCAAGGTCGCCGGCGTGCTCGGCGACACCGAGCAGGCGCTGCGCGAGGCCGACCTGGCCGCGTCGCTCGGCTACGACCTCGGGCTCCTCAGCCTGCGCGGGCTCGACTGGGACGAGGGGCGCCTGGTCGCCCATGCCCGCGCGGTGGCCGAGCGCATCCCGCTGGTCGGCTTCTACCTGCAGCCCGCGGTGGGCGGGCGCCGCCTCAGCCACGGCTTCTGGCGCGCCTTCGCCGACGTCGAGGGCGTCGTGGCGATCAAGATCGCCCCCTTCGACCGCTACGCCACGCTCGACGTCGTGCGGGCGGTGTGCGCCTCCGAGCGCCGCGACGAGATCGCGCTTTACACCGGCAACGACGACGCCATCGTCGTCGACCTGCTCACGCCCTTCCGCGTGCGGGTCGGCGAGCGGGTCTTCGAGAAGCGCATCGTCGGGGGCCTGCTCGGGCAGTGGGCCGTGTGGACGCGGGCTGCCGTGGAGCTGCTCGACGAGGTCCGCGCCCTGCGCGGCCAGGACCGGGTACCGACGGAGCTGCTCACCCGCGCGGCGCGCCTCACCGACGCCAACGCCGCCGTGTTCGACGCCGCCAACCGCTTCCACGGCGTCATCGCCGGCGTGCACGAGGTCCTGCGGCTGCAGGGCCTGCTCGCGGGCACCTGGTGCCTCGACCCCGCCGAGGGGCTCTCGCCGGGACAGGCGGAGGAGATCGCCCGCGTCCGCGCCGAGCACCCCGACCTCGTCGACGACGCGTTCGTCGCCGCGCACCGCGACGCCTGGCTGGCCTGAGGCCCCGGGCGTGGCGCAACTCGGCCGCCTCACCCACGACGACGTCGAGCAGGCGTTCGCGCTGTCGCGCGGGGTCGGCTGGAACCAGACGCCCGAGGACTGGGCGCGCCTGCTGACGCTCGCGCCCGACGGGGTGTTCGGCGCCTTCGACGACGGCCGCCTGGTGGCGACCTCGTCGGTGGTGGCCTACGGCGACGC
This sequence comes from Trueperaceae bacterium, assembly GCA_019429025.1. Lineage (GTDB taxonomy): Bacteria > Deinococcota > Deinococci > Deinococcales > Trueperaceae > JAABTL01. The sequence continues at coordinate 2,357 of JAHYJQ010000213.1, forward strand.
GCTCGCCTGGATCGGCATGATGATCGTCGAAGAGGGGCACCGTGGCCGCGGCCTCGGGAAGCGCCTGCTCGACGCCGCCCTGGCGTCGCCGACCATCACGCCCGGCGCGACCGTCGGCCTCGACGCCACCGACCTGGGCGCGCCCCTCTACCGCGCGCGCGGGTTCGTGGACGCCGAGCCGATCGACCGCTGGGGCGGCGAGTTGCGGGCGTCGATCCCCCGCGAGGGCACCGAGGTGCGTACCGCGGGCACGGCCGACGCCGCCGCCCTCGCCGACTGGGACGCGGCGCGCACGGGCATCGACCGCCGGGCGCTCATCGCCCATCTGCTGCGCACGCCGAGCACGAACGGCTGGCTGGCCACCCGCGGCGGCGAGCTCGTCGGCTACGCCGCCCTGCGCCCCGGGCGCACCCACCGCCACCTGGGCCCGCTGCTGGCCGAGGACGAGACCGCGTTCGCCGCCCTCGTGGCGGCGGCCGCCGAGTGCCTGACGGGGACGGTCGTGTTCGCCGACGTCGTCCGCTCGCCCGCCGGCGACGCGGCCTTCGCGCGCGCGGGCCTGCGCGTCGAGCGGCGGCTCACGCGCATGACGCGCGCGCACCCGAGTCACGTGCTGAGCGGAGGGCCCATCTGGGCGACCGCCGGATTGGAGTGGGGATGAGACACATCGGGATCGTCATGAACGGCGTGACCGGGCGCATGGGCACGAACCAGCACCTGGTCCGCTCGATCCTCGCCATCCGAGCCCAGGGCGGGATCGCCGGAGGCGCCGAGACGCTGATGCCCGAACCGATCCTGGTGGGGCGCAACCCGACGAAGCTGCGCGCCCTCGCCGATGCGCACGGCCTCGACCGCTGGACGACCGACCTGCACGAGGCGCTCGCCATGCCCGACGCCGAGGTCTACTTCGACGCGCTGGCGACCCCCGAGCGGGCGGCCGGCGTGCGGGCGGCGATCGCGGCCGGCAAGGCCGTCTACTGCGAGAAGCCGCTGGCCGACGACCTCGCCACGGCGCTCGACCTCGCGCGCGCGGCGCGCGCCGCGGGCGTCAAGCACGGCGTCGTGCAGGACAAACTGTTCCTGCCTGGGATGCTCAAGCTCGCGCGGCTCATCGAGAGTGGCTTCTTCGGCCGCATCCTGTCGGTACGCGGCGAGTTCGGCTACTGGGTGTTCGAGGGCGATTGGCAGGCGGCCCAGCGCCCCTCGTGGAACTACCGCCTGGCCGACGGCGGCGGCATCATCCTCGACATGTTCGCCCACTGGGAGTACCTGCTGGGCGACCTCTTCGGGCGCGTGAAGGCGCTGACGGCGCTCGGCGCGAACCACATCCCCGAGCGCGTCGACGAGCGCGGCGAGCGCTACCGCGCCGACGCCGACGACGCCGCGTACGCCATCTTCGAGCTCGAGGGGGGCGTGATCGCGCAGATGAACTCGTCGTGGGCCGTGCGCGTCTACCGCGACGACCTCGTCACCCTGCAGGTCGACGGCACCCACGGCAGCGCCGTCGCCGGCCTACGCGAGGTGCGGGTGCAGCCGCGCGTCACCACCCCCAAGCCGGTGTGGAACCCCGACCTGGCGAGCCCGATCGACTACCGCGAGGGCTGGGCGCTGGTGCCCACGAACGACCCGGCCGACAACGCCTTCAAGGCGCAGTGGGAGCGCTTCCTGCGGCACGTGGCGTGGGACGAGCCCTTCGGATGGGACTTCGTCGCGGGCGCCCGCGGCGTGCAACTCGCCGAGGCAGGCCTGCGCTCGTGGCGCGAGCGGCGCTGGATCGAGGTCGAGGAGCTGAAGCCGTGAAGGTGATCCGCCTCCCCCAACCCGACCGCTCGCTGCGCGCCTACGCCCCCTCCGGCAGCGCGACCGCGTTCGCGCGGCCGAGCACGCCCATCCGCTCGCGCGTCGCCTTCGCCGCCGCGCACGTGGTGCGCGACCCGCTCGGCCCGGACACCGGCGAGGGCGCCATCGACTGGGAGGCCACGCTGGCGTTCCGCGAGCACCTGTGGGGCTACGGCCTCGGCGTCGCCGAGGCGATGGACACCGCGCAGCGCGGGATGGGGCTCGATTACGCCGCCACCCGCGCGCTCATCGAACGCGCCTGCGCGGCCGCCCGTGCCTGCGCGGCCGCGCAGGGCGCCGGCGGGCGCATCGCCTGCGGGGCCGGCACCGATCAGCTGCCGCCGGGACCCGCCGACCTCGAGGCCATCGTCGACGCGTACGAGGAGCAGTGCGCCCACATCGAGGCCTGCGGCGGCCAAGTGGTGCTGATGGCGAGCCGGCAGCTGGCGGCCGCCGCGCGCGGGCCCGAGGACTACGCCCGGGTGTTCGACCGGGTGCTGGCCGGGCGCGACCGCCCGCTGATCGTCCACTGGCTGGGGCCGATGTTCGACCCGGCGCTGGAGGGGTACTGGGGGTCGCGCGACCTCGACGAGGCGACGGCGGTGTGCCTCGACCTGCTGGCGCGCCACGCCGCCAAGATCGACGGCATCAAGCTGTCGCTGCTCGACGACCGCCGCGAGACCCAGCTCCGGCGCCGGCTGCCGGCCGGCGTGCGCATGTACACCGGCGACGACTTCCACTACCCGGAGCTGATCCTAGGCGACGGCGAGGCGACCAGCGACGCCCTGCTGGGCATCTTCGACGCCATCGCGCCGGCGGCCTCGGCCGCGCTGCAGGCGCTCGACGCCGGCGACGCGGCGCGCTTCCGCGAGATCCTCGCCCCGACCGTGCCGCTGTCGCGCAAGCTGTTCGAGGCGCCGACCTTCCACTACAAGACCGGCATCGTCTTCCTCGCCTACGTGGGCGGCTTCCAGGACCACTTCCGCATGCTCGGAGGGCTCGAGAGCGCGCGCGGCATCGTGCACCTGGCCGAGGTGTTCGTGCTGGCGGACGCCGCGGGGCTGCTGCGCGACCCCGAGCTGGCGAGCGAGCGCATGCGGCTGGTGCTGCGCCTCGCGGGGATCGAGGGGTGACGCCCGGGGTTCGCGAGCCGCGTTCGCCGGGGGTCCCGGGGTCACGCGCGCCCGGAGGCCAACCGCCCCTGACGCCCGGACTCGGCCTCGAGCGCCTGAGCCTCAACACCGCCACGGTCCGCGGCCGCGGCCTGCTGAAGGTCGTCGACGCCTGCGCGCGCGCCGGGGTGCCGTGGATCGCCCCGTGGCGCGAGCAGTTCGAGGCCGTGAAGCCCGCGCGCGCCGGCCGCGCCATCGCCGACGCCGGCCTGCGCGTCTCCAGCCTCTGCCGCGGCGGCTTCTTCCCCGCCGCGACCGCCACGGAGCGGCGCACCCGCATCGACGACAACCTGCGCGCGATCGACGAGGCCGCCGAACTCGGCGCCGACGTGCTAGATCGGAAG
>JAHYJQ010000214.1 GCA_019429025.1 Trueperaceae bacterium
CCGGGAAGTGGGAAGCCGTCGATGGTGATCGCCGCGCCGGCCGGGTCGGTGACGATGTCGATGCGGATGACGGCGTCGGTGCCCGCCGTCGCGGCTGCGGCCGCGGTGGGTGGATCGGTGGCGACCGGCGCCGTCCCATCCGCGCCGACCGGCGCCGTCCCGTCCGCGCCGGCCCCGGGCTCCGCGGGGGCGCTGGCGCTCGTGCCGGGATCGTTCGGCGTCTGGCCGCCCGGAGCAAAGAAGAGCCGGTCGAAGCCCCAGGCCGCCAGCCCGACCACGACGACGACCAGCACCAGCGACGTGGTCCAGGGGCTGAAGAGCCAGGCGGGCCAGTTCCGGCGGGTGGCCGGCCGGGGAGCCGCCGGCTTCCCGGCGGCGAGGGCCGCATGCCGGTCATGGTCGAGGCGCTGTTCGAGCGTCGTCGTCCCCATCGCGGCGCGCCGCTCGCGTTGGTAGAGCTCGAGCAACGGGGCGGCATCGAGCCCGACCGTCTGCGCGTACAGGCGCACGAAGTTCCTGCTGTACACGTCCTCCGGCAACTCCTGATAACGCCCGTCCTCGAGGGCCTCGAGGTAGGCGCGGCGCACGTGCGTCTGCTGCGCGAGGTCGGAGAGGCCGAGGCCAGCGCCCTCACGGGCCAGCCGCAGGCGGCCGCCGAGGCTCTCGGGGGGGCGTTCGATGGCGTCGCTCACAGGGCCTCCTTGGGGGAGGGAGAGTTGGGTGCGGCGGCCGCCCCGGCGGGCGGGGTGGCGGCGAGGACGCCGGCCAGGGCCGCGGCCAGGCTGGCGTTGGCCTCGAGCAGTCGGAGGTTGATCGCGATCGTCTCGCCGGCCGAACGCTCGGCCAGGGCGGCGAGCAGTGCCGGGGTGACGCCTTTGCCGCGCACGCCGCGCGCGCGTGCGTCGACGTGGGCTTCCTCCACCCAGCTTCGCAGGGTGGCCGCGTCCAGGCCATCCGTCACCGGCTGGCTGACGAGCATCCCGCCCGGGAGGCCCAGGGCTCGGTGGGCCCTGAAGGTAGCGGCGAGTTCCTCGAGCGTGTCGACGCGGGCGGGCAGCGGCAGGTCGGTCTCGCCGACGTGGAACCCGGCCAGGTGGTCGCTGCGCCAGCCGACGACGGGCACGCCCAGGGTCTCGAGTCGTTCGAGCGTCGCCGCCACGTCCAGGACGCTCTTGGGGCCGGCTGAGACGGTGACGACCGGGTAGCGCGCCAGCGCCGCCAGGTCGGCGGATTCGTCGAACGCATCGCGGTGGATGCCGCCGATGCCGCCCGTGGCGAACGCCTCGATGCCGACCGCGGCGGCCGCGTGCAGGGTGGCGGCGACCGTGGTGCCGGCGCAGCCGCCGCGCGCCACGATGGCGCCGAGGTTCCAGGGCGACGCCTTGTCGACGGCCTCCGTGGCCAGGCGCTCGAGCTCGCCGGCGTCGAGGCCGACGCGCAGCCGCCCGTCCACGACGCCGACGGTGGCCGGCAGCGCGCCACCCTCGGCGACCACGGACTCCAGCCGCAGCGCCAGCTCCAGGTTGGCCGGCCGCGGTAGCCCGTGGGTTACCACCGTCGACTCCAGCGCCACGACCGGGCGACCGGACCGGAGGGCCTCGGCGACGTGTGGGGCGAGGTCGATCACGGGCGCAGCATACCCCCTACCTAGGCGCGCCGCCGCCGTGTGGACGGCGTGGCTCGTCCGCCTCCACGGTGGCCGCCGGCGGGTCGCGTCGCGGTGGCGGGCCCGTCCTGGCCGACGCTGCGGTCGGCGGGGGGCGTGCTACGCTCCGACCGTGGAGGTCGACCTCGGGTCCTGGTGGCCGGTGATCTCGCAGCTCGGCGTGGGTGGCGTCGCCGGGTTCGCGGTGGGTTACGCCCTGAAGAAGGTCGGCAAGCTGTTGGCGGTCGCGGTCGGGCTGCTCTTCGTGGTCGTGCAGCTGCTCGCCTACCAGGGGTTCGTCACGGTCAACTGGGGCGAGGTCGAGGCGCGCGTCGACCCCCTGCTGCGGACCGACTCACTCGCCGGCGCGTGGGAGAGCGTGGTGGCCATCCTGACGCACAACCTCGTGTTCGCCGGCGCCTTCGTGCCCGGGCTGCTGTGGGGCCTGCGGCGTGGTTGAAGCCAACCTGGCCCGCGTGCCGCCGAGAACCTGAGTCCCGCTCGCTCAACCTCCTTGACAATCGATGCCCCGCTGACCTAGCATGACCCCAGTTGGCACTCGCGCCCAGCGAGTGCTAATCCATGTGAGCCCCACCCGGGGCGACATCCCACAACGGAGGACCCATGCAGCTCAAACCCATCGGTGACAAGGTCGTCGTCGAGGTCATCGACGAGCCCCAGACCACGGCGTCCGGCATCGTGCTGCCCGACAGCGCCAAGGAGAAGAGCCAGCGCGGCAAGGTCGTCGCGGTCGGCAGCGGCAAGCTGCTCGACAATGGCGAGCGCATCGCCCTCGAGGTCAAGGTGGGCGACACGATCGTCTTCGCCAAGTACGGCGGCACCGAGATCGACCTCGACGGCAAGGACCTCATGATCCTCAGCGAGCGCGACATCCACGCGATCGTCGAATAAGGACGGAACCCCCATGGCCAAAGAACTCGTCTTCAAAGAAGAAGCTCGTCGCGGGCTGGAGCGCGGCGTCAACGCCGTCGCCAACGCCGTCAAGGTCACGCTCGGTCCCAAGGGCCGCAACGTCGTCCTCGAGAAGAAGTTCGGCAGCCCGACGATCACCAAGGACGGCGTCACCGTCGCCAAGGACATCGAGCTCTCCGATCCCCTCGAGAACATCGGCGCCAAGCTGCTGATCGAGATCGCCAGCAAGACCAACGACATCACCGGTGACGGCACCACCACCGCCACCGTGCTCGGCCAGGCCATCGTGCGCGAGGGCCTGCGCAACGTCGCCGCCGGCGCCAACCCGCTCGCCCTCAAGCGCGGCATCGACCAGGCCGTCGAGGCGGCCGTCGCCGAGATCGCCAAGAAGTCCAAGCCGGTCGAGGACAGCAAGTCGGTCGCCGAGGTCGCGTCGATCTCCGCCAACGAGGCGGCCGTCGGCCAGCTCATCGCCGACGCGATGGACAAGGTCGGCCGCGACGGCGTCATCACGGTCGAGGAGTCCAAGTCGCTCGACACCGAGCTCGACGTCGTCGAGGGCATGCAGTTCGACAAGGGCTACATCTCGCCCTACTTCATCACCGACTCCGACACCATGGAGGCCGTCCTCGAGGACGCCTACCTGCTGATCCACGAGAAGAAGATCAGCGCCCTGAAGGACCTCCTGCCGGTGCTCGAGCAGGTGGCCCAGACCGGCAAGCCGCTCCTGATCATCGCCGAGGACATCGAGGGCGAGGCGCTGGCGACGCTGGTGGTCAACAAGCTGCGCGGCACGCTCAACATCGCCGCGGTGAAGGCCCCCGGCTTCGGCGACCGCCGCAAGGAGATGCTCAAGGACATCGCGGCCGTCACCGGCGGCGAGGTCATCAGCGAGGAGCTCGGCCACAAGCTCGACAACACCCGCATCACCCAGCTCGGCCGGGCCAAGCGCGTCCGCATCAGCAAGGACGAGACGACGATCATCGAGGGCCAGGGCGACAGCGCGGTCATCGAGTCGCGCGTCAAGGCGATCCGTTCGGAGATCGAGTCGACCGACAGCGACTACGCCCGCGAGAAGCTGCAGGAGCGCCTGGCCAAGCTGGCCGGCGGGGTCGCGGTCATCCGCGTCGGCGCGGCGACCGAGACCGAGCTCAAGGAGAAGAAGCACCGCTTCGAGGACGCGCTCTCCACGGCCCGCTCGGCCGTCGAAGAGGGCATCGTCTCCGGCGGCGGCGTGAGCCTGATCTACGCGATCGGCGCCGTTCAGCAGGTCGCCGACCGCCTCGAGGGCGACGAGCGCACCGGGGCGCGCATCCTGATTCGCGCGCTCGAGGAGCCGGCCCGCCAGATCGCCGCCAACGCCGGCGCCGAGGGCTCGGTCGTCGTCAACGCCATCAAGAACAACAACGACGGCATGTACGGCTACGACGCCGCGAAAGACGAGTTCGTGCCCGACATGTTCGCGGCCGGCATCGTCGACCCGGCGAAGGTCACCCGCACCGCCCTGCAGAACGCGGCCTCGATCGCCGCCCTGCTGCTGACGACGGAGGCCGTCATCGCCGACAAGCCGGAGAAGGAAGACAAGACGCCCTCCATGCCGGGCGGCGACATGGGCGGGATGGACTTCTGATCACCGCTTGAGCCTGGGTGACGACCGCACGCGGCCGTCACCTGCGAGAAAGGGCCCCGAGCTTCGCGCTCGGGGCCTTCCTCGTGTGTGGCTGCGGGGTGGGCGCGCGCCTGCAGGCGGACGGCGGTTCAGCCCGCCGACCCCGCGTCGACCAGCAGCGAGCGCCCGGTCATCGGCGCCGGCTGCGCCAGCCCCAGCAGCTGGAGCACGGTGGGGGCGACGTCGCCGAGGACGCCGCCATCGCGCAGCGACGCGCCTGCGGGCGCGCCGACGAGGACGCAGGGCACGGGATTGGTGGTGTGCGCCGTGTGCGGCCCGCCGTCCTCGGCGATCATCTGCTCGGCGTTCCCGTGGTCGGCCACCACGATCGCCGCGCCGCCGCGGGCGGCGACGGCCGCCAGCACCTCGCCGAGGCCGGCGTCGGCGGCCTCGCAGGCACGCACCGCCGCCTCGAAGACGCCGGTGTGGCCCACCATGTCGGGGTTGGCGAAGTTGATGAGGACGAAGGCGTCGTCGCCCTCGGCGATCCGCCCGGCGCAGGCCGCGGCGAGGGCGGGCGCGCTCATCTCCGGCTGCAGGTCGTAGGTCGCGACCTGCGGCGAGGGCACGAGGTGGCGCGACTCCCCCGTGTAGGGGGTCTCGTTCTTGGCGTTGAAGAAGTAGGTGACGTGCGGGTACTTCTCGGTCTCGGCCGTGTGGTGCTGCAGCAGCCCGGCGTCGGCGACGACCTCGGCCAGCGGCTCGTCGATCGGGGGCAGCGCGAGCGCGAAGGGCGCGTCGAGGGTCGCGTCGAGCTGCATGATCGACGCGAAGCGGACGGCGGGGACGCGGCCGCGATCGAAGCCGCCCCAGTCCGGACCGCCGAGCAAGGCGTGGGCCATCTGCCGCGCCCGGTCGGCCCGGAAGTTGAACATGAACACGCCGTCGCCGTCCGCGATCGTGGCGGGCGACTCGTCCGCGGCCGCGACGACGGTGGCGGCGACGAACTCGTCGGTCTCGCCACGGGCGTAGGCCGCCTCGATCGCCTCGGCGGCGCTCGCGGCCCGGTGGACCCCGCGCCCGTGGACCAGCGCGTCCCAGGCCTGCTGGGTGCGGTCCCAGCGGCGGTCGCGGTCCATCGCGTAGTAGCGCCCGATCACGGTGCGGACGCGCGCGGGGCTGCCGAGCTCGGCGATCGCCGACTCGAGGTCGGCGAGGTAGCCGCGGCCGCCGTCGGGCGCCGTGTCGCGGCCGTCGGTGAAGGCGTGGACGGCGATGCGTTCGACGCCGAGGCGGCCGGCGATGTCGATCAGCGCGACGAGGTGCCGCAGGTCCGAGTGAACGCCGCCGTCCGACAGCAGGCCGAGCAGGTGGAGCGTGCCGCCGCCGGCCGCGACGGCGGTGCCGCCGCCGGCCGCGACGGCGGTGCCGCCGCCGGCCGCGACGGCGGTGCCGCCGCCGGCTGCGACGGCGGTGCCGCCGCCGGCCGCCACGGCGGCGCAGAGCTCGGTCAGGACCGG
>JAHYJQ010000215.1 GCA_019429025.1 Trueperaceae bacterium
CGAGCGGGGGACCCTCGCGGCGCTACAGGCGACCTTCGCGACCACGCCGGCCCGCGGTGAGATCGTCGTCGTCGTGGGGCCGGCCCCCGCCGTTCACGACCGCGCCCGCGCCGCCGCCCGGGAGGGCGGCGCCGATGCCGACCGTGCGGGCGGCGCACCCGACGCCGACGCCGCCGAGGCGCTCGCGCGCGCCGGGGCCGCCGAGGGCCTGTGGGGGCGCGACCTGCGCGCCGCCCTGGAGGCTGCGGGGGTCGATCGCGACGGCGCCTACCGGCTCGCCGTGCGGCACGGGCGACGCGCTGGCCCCGCGTCGAAACCCGGCCCGGGCTCCGCGCCGGAACCCAGCCCGGGCTCCGCGCCGGAACCCAGCCCGGGTTCCGGGCCGAGACCGGGCCCGGAGGCCGACGCCGAGGGCGGCTGAGCCGGCGGACACCGGGCCCACGCCCGCGGACGCGGTGCCCCTCGTCCGCTCGGGTAGACTGCGCGGGTTGTCGCGCCGCTCGTAGGCGCGTCGAGGGGCGGCCCGCCCCGGGGCGCCCGTTGCCCAACCTCCGTCACCCGCCGGCGCCCACGCGCGTGCCGGCGGCGCCGCCGCGCCGCGTGTCCGCATGCCAGCGACCGATCCGAAGCCCACCGACGCGCACGACGACGCCCCCGGACGCCGCCTCCTGGGGCTGCCGGCCGTCGCCCGGCTGGCGCGCTTCGCGCGTCACCCCGGGCCCGCCGTCCTGCTCACCACGGCCGACCGCGCCGCGGCCTTCCGCGACGCCGGTGCCTTCGCTGCGCTCGTCAGCCACGACCCCGGCCTCTCGGACTGGCACGAGCGCCACCCCAAGGTCGTGTGCACCGTCGAGCACGCGCTGCGTGCCTTCCCGGACGACCCGTCCGCGTACGCGCTCGAACTGCGCCTGGGTGAGGAGGTGCGGCGCGACGCGCTCCTCGAGCGGCTGCAGCGCTACGGCTACGAGCGCGACGAGGCGCCTGGCTTCCGCGTCCTGGGCGACACCGTCGAGCTGCGCCTGAGCGATGACCCGCAGGAGCGCGTGCTGCGCATGTCCTTCTTCGGCGACGAGCTCGACGGGCTGATCCTCGACGACCGCCCGGTCGATACCTTCACCCTCGCGCCGCGCGACACGGCGTCGCTGGCGACCGCGATGGAGGAGGAGGGCGCCGGCGCGTGGAGCGGCAGCGTGCTCCAGGCGCTGCCGGGCGAGGTCTTCCTGGACGCGCCGGAGCTGTACGACGGCGTCCTCGGCGACGCCGCCGGTCGCCTGTGGGCACAGCTGGCCGATCGCGCCGTCACGTCGTTCGGCCGTGACCCGCTCGGGCTCGAGCCCGCGGTCCCACGGGAGGTCGCGGTCGGCTACTACCGGGCCAAGCTCGACGAGTTCGCGGCCGACGCCGAGACCTGGCTGCGCGACGGCTACTCGGTGCACGTCCTGCTCAAGTTCGAGCGCACCGGCCGCTACCTCGGCGAGCGGGTGCTCGACCACCTCGGTCCCGCCTGGCATGCGCGCGTCGCGGAGCGGCCGGGGGAGATCGCCTTCGTGCTGGCGCCGGGCGCCCAGGGCGGCTACCGCGACCCGGAGCGGCGCGAGGTCGTCGTCACCGAGGACCTGCTCTACGGCGCCCAGGGCGGCCGCCGGCTCAAGCGGTTGCCGGGCAAGGCGGTCCACGACGCCACGCAGCTCACGGTCGGCGACTACCTCATCCACCCCGACCACGGCATCGGCCGCTTCGAGGGGCTCGAGGCGCGGCAGGTCATCGGCACCACCCGCGACTACCTGCTGCTGCGCTACGCGGGGGAGGGCCGGCTCTACCTGCCGGTCGAGCAGTTGCCACTGTTGCGGCGCCATCCCGGCACCACCGACGACCCCCCGCGGCTCAGCACGCTCGGCACGAACGAGTGGGCGCGGGCGCGGGAGCGGGCCAGGGTCAACGCCGAGGCCCTCGCGGCCGAACTGATCAAGACCTACGCGAAGCGCCAGGTGGCGCAGGGCATCGCCTTCCCGTACGCCCCCGAGTGGCAGCCGATGGTCGAGCGGAACTTCCCCTTCACGCTCACGCCGGACCAGGCGCTGGCGGTCGAGGCGACCCTCGACGACATGGCGCGCCCCGTGCCCATGGACCGGCTCATCTCCGGCGACGTCGGCTTCGGCAAGACCGAGGTGGCCATCCGCGCCGCCTTCCGCGCCGTCGCCAACGGCCACCAGGCCGCGATGATGGTGCCGACCACGGTGCTCGCGCAGCAGCACTTCGAGACCTTCGCGGCGCGCTTCGCCGGCCTGCCCGTGCACGTCGCCATGCTCTCGCGCTTCACCGGCGAGCGCGAGGCCAAGGCGGCGCTCGACGGCCTGGCCGACGGCACGGTCGACGTCGTCATCGGCACCCACCGGCTGCTGGGGGAGGGCGTGCGCTTCAAGCGCCTGGGCCTGCTGGTCATCGACGAGGAGCACCGCTTCGGCGTGGGCCAGAAGGAGCGGCTCAAGGCCCTGCGGGCCCAGCTCGACGTGCTGTCGCTCTCCGCCACGCCCATCCCGCGGACGCTGTACATGAGCCTGGTCGGCCTGCGCGACGTGTCGCAGATCATGACCCCGCCAGAGGGGCGGCAGCCGATCCAGACGCTGCTGCAGCCCTACGACCCGATGACGGTGCGGCAGGCGATCATGTTCGAGATCGAGCGCGGCGGCAAGACCTACTACATCCACGATCGCATCGGCAGCATGGGCATGCGCGCCAAGACGCTGGCGCAGCTGGTGCCCGAGGCGCGCATCGGCGTCGCGCACGGGCAGATGTCGGCCGACGACCTCGAGACGGTCATGCTCGGCTTCCAGGAGGGCGCGTTCGACGTCCTGTTGGCGACCACGATCGTCGAGTCGGGCCTGGACGTCGGTGGCGCGAACACCCTGCTCATCGAGCGCGCCGACCGCCTGGGACTCGCGCAGCTCTACCAGCTGCGCGGCCGCGTCGGACGCCGCGAGACCGAGGCGTGGGCGTACCTCTTCTACCCGGCGCGGCTCACCGAGACCGCCCAGCGCCGGCTCTACGCGATCGCCGAGCTCAACGACCTCGGCTCCGGCCACCTGCTGGCGGAGAAGGACATGGAGATCCGCGGCGTGGGCAACCTGCTCGGCCCCGAGCAGCACGGCCAGATCTCCGCCGTGTCGCTCGAGGTCTACACCGAGCTGCTGGCGGAGGAGATCGCCAAGCTCAAGGGCGAGGCGGCCGCCGAGACCGGCCCGCCGCCGGTGGCGATCGACCTCGGGCTCGACGCCCGCCTCAGCCCCAGCTACCTGGTCGACGACGACGAGCGCATCGCGGCCTACGGGCGCTTCGCCCAGGCCAAGGGCCTGGCGGAGGTGTCGCGCCTGGCGCGCGAGCTGCGCGAGGCCTACGGCCCCTTCCCGCCCGAGGTCAAGAACTTCATCGAGCTCGCCAAGCTGCGGCTGCTGGCCGCCGGCAAGGGCGTCGCCAGCATCACGTCGCACATGACCGACGTGCAGGTGGCCTTCCACCAGGCCGACCTCGACTACGACGCCCGCGCCGTGCGCGAGCTGGGCGTGGCGGTCGAGCGCACGACCTACCCGCCCGGCTTCTCGCTCAAGCGCCGCGGCGTCACCCCCGAGCGCATGCTGCAGGCGGTCATCGACTTGCTGTACGCCTGCGGGTAGCGGCGCCAGCGTCCCCTGCGGCCGTCCCGTCGCCCCGGTCCGCATACGAGAGCGAGCCCCGGATCATCGCGATCCGGGGCTCGCTGCGACGGCGCCGAAGGCGCCGCGACCGGGCTCAGCTCAGAAGTGGTAGTTGAAGCCGAGGCGGGCGTTGATGCCGAAGCCGAACGCCGGGACGACCAGGAGGTCGGGCCCGATCTCCAGGAACACGCCGCCCTCGGGCAGGCCGAGCTCGCCCAGGCGGTACTCGACGCCGCCGAACGCGCCGAGGCCGACGCCCACGGCACCGGGGACGAAGATCAGGTTGAGGCCGCCACCGACGTAGGTCTCGAGGGGGAGCGTGCCGGTGTCGACGGCGAGATCGTAGAGCACGTCCGCGCCGATGCCGAACGCGAAGCCGTAGGTCGACGTCACGTTGGCGCGCACGTCGAGATCGCCGATGACGTTCTCGACGCCGAAGTGCACGGCGAAGCCGGGCCAGCCGGTGCTGATGCCGGCCCACGACTGAGCGAAGGCGGAGCCGGTGCCGAGAACGGCTACGGCGAGCAGGGAGAGGATGAGCTTGCGCATGGGATGCCTCCTAATGAGCTTCGAGAAGGCGCGCTGCCCTCCCGTGTACGGTAACGTATACCACGGTCCGATGCGGTGGGGACGGGGCGAAGTCCACACGGCGGTCGTTCGAGCGCGTCCCACGCGGCCGCCCGCGTGTCGCCGACGTCCTTCGCGCTGGTGCTCGTCGGCGGGTCACCTGCCGCTCGATCGCTCCGAGTACCGCCTCCGCGCGCCGCGCTGCAGCGGCCGCGCGCGGTTGCACGCGGGCAGCCGGCCGTGGACCGCCTCGTACGCCGCGAGCAGCCGCGCCTCGTCCGCCTGCGGCACGCGGCTGGCGGCCATGCGCCAGAAGGCGGCCGCCTCGGCGACGCACCCGCCCGCGGCCAGGTGCTGCCGCAGGCGGTTGGGGACGTCGGTGGCGGACTGGCCGATGTAGATGACGCGGCGGTCCGCGTCGGCGAGCTCGTACACGCCCGGGAGCGCGTCGCGCCCGCGGGGGGCGGGCAGGCGGGCCAGGCTTCGCCAGCGGGCGGCGATCGGCATGCGCGGCGCCTAGATGGGGAAGCCGAGCTCGCGCAGGGCCTCGCGGTCGTCGCGCCAGTCGCGGCGGACGACCACGTCGAGCTCGAGGTACACGCGCTGGTTGAGGAAGATCTCGAGCTGCTTGCGCGCCGTCTTGCCGATCTCGCGGATCATCTTGCCGCCCTTGCCGAGCACGATCGGGCGGTGCCCGAGCTTCTCCACCCAGATCTCGGCGGCGATGAACAGGGGTTCGTCGCGCGACGGGCGCGGTTCGCGCCAGGCGGTCACCTGCACGGCGACCGCGTACGGCAGCTCCTGGCGCAGGTGGACCATCGCGGCCTCGCGCACGATCTCCGCGGCCCACTGCTCGCGCGTCTGGTCGCTGGCGGCGTCGCCGGCGAAGAACCAGGGGCTCTCCGGCAGCAGCGCCAGCAGGTCGTCGCGCAGGGCGTAGACGGCCTCGGGATCGTTGAGCGCGGAGAGCGTGATCACGCGCTCGGCGCCGGGGTAGAGGTCGCCGTAGAGCGAGAGCGCCTCGTCCGGGTACTTCGCGGCGTCGACCTTGTTGCCGATCATCCACACGCGGGTGTTCGGGTCGAGGCCATGCAGCAGACGCGCGACGTCGCGGTCCTCGTCGCTCGGCGGGCGGCGCAGGTCGACGACCCACAGCACCGTCTCGACGTCGATGACGGACGCCCGGATCTCCTGCGCCATCGCCTGGTCGAGGGCCGTCGCGCCACGGTGCAACCCGGGCGTGTCGACGAACACCAGCTGGCGGCGGTCGAGCGAGTAGATGCCGCGCACGCCGCGGCGGGTGGTCTGGGGCTTGCTCGAGATCGGCGCGACCTTCACGCCGAGCAGGGTGTTGAGCAGCGTCGACTTGCCCACGTTGGGCTTGCCGACGATGGCGACGAAGCCGGCGAAGGTGGGCGTGCCGTCGGCGGGCGCGAG
>JAHYJQ010000216.1 GCA_019429025.1 Trueperaceae bacterium
GTGCTCGATTTTCCTTCCACTTGGAAGGCCCGCGCAGCGGGGAACGGACGACTGCCTTGAAATTGGCCTCAGAGTCGCGTGTTATCGAGGACTTGCGATCCGCTCGCCACCGCCGGTCCGATGAGGATCCCCCCGGCGGCGTCGTTGCGATCCCCCGACGTCCCCTCGGCGGCCCGCTGGAGCGGGGCAGTGGCGCGGCGTCCAGGTCCGGGGGTCTCGCAGATGCAACGCCCCGGTGCCCCGAGCGCCAGGATGCAACGGGTGATATCCGATCTGCCGGGGACGGGGCGTGACGGCGTCGTGAGCCCCGCCGGTTGTTCCGCGCCAGAGAGCGGCCCGGGGTCGATGACGCTTCCGGGGCATGGATGACGCTCGTCAGGGGGTCGGGTCGTCCATCGTGACGAGGGCCACGACGTGTCGTGATCGCAGGTTCCGCGGGCCCCGATCGGTGAGTCCCCGCCGGGGCGTGCGAGGTCGTCGTTCGTGTTCGACGGGGGAGCGCGGCATGGGTCGAGGAGTGGGGGGCGGGTCGTGAGCCGTCGGGCGTGAGGCGGTCACGCCTCGTCGTTCTCGGGTTCGGAGAGCTCGGCCGGGCGGTCGTGTTCGGGCGGCGCCTGGGGGCCCTCGGTGCGGTAGCTGCGGCCTTGGCGGATGTTGATCACGTGGGCGCGTTCCATCAGCCGGTCGACCATCGACGCCGTCAGCGCGGGGTTACCCAGTACCTTGCCCCACCGCTTCACGCTGAGGTTACTGCTGACGACAGTCGACTTTCTGAGGTGCCGCGCCTCGACGAGGTCGAAGAGCAGCGTGGCGTACTCCTTGCGGACCGGGATGTCGCGCAGGTCGTCGATGATGAGCAGGTCCACGCGAGCGAGGCGGCCGATCAGGCGCTCCGTGGTGTCATCGGCCAGCGACGCGTACAGCTCGGCCAACAGCCGGCTCGCCTTGTAGAAGCGGACCGTGTAGCCACGCATCGCGGCCAGGTGGCCGTAGGCCAGCGACAGGTGCGTCTTGCCGGTCCCCGGCCGGCCGAGCAGCAGCAGCGGCCGACCCTGGGCGACGAAGTCCAGGCCCATGAGATCCTTGACGAGCTGGACGTTGAGGTGCTGTTGGAAGGTCCAGTCGAAGGTGTCGAAGGTCTTCGTCTCGGGAAACTTCGCGGCGTTCAGGCGCCGGGCCGTGCCGGCGTCGGACCGCGCCAGGACCTCCTTGAGCACCAGCCCCGCCAGAAAGGTGATGTAGCCCTGCTCCGAGGCACTCGCCTCGTCGAGGGCTGCGTCCAGATGCTGCAGCATCGCCTCGAGCTTGAGCCGTTCGAGGTTGCGCCGCAGCTCGTCCATCGCCGTCGGCGGGATGTCATGACGTCGGGTCATCCGCTGTCCTCTCCGTCGTCCTCGACGCGATCGACCATCGCGTCGTAATCGCCGAGATCGCGCCCCTCGACGTCGAGCCCCTCGAGCCACCGCTGGACTCGTTCGGGCGGCATCGGCACGTCGCCCGGCTCGGTCATCGGCTGACGCAGCGTCCGGCCGGCGATCACCCGCGCCACCGCCTCGGCGCTGTAGTTGCCGAAGCGCGCCGCGTGTGCCATCGCCCCGGAGACGACCGTGGTGCCGTGGCGGTCCGCCAGGGCGAGGATGCGCTTGAGGTGGTAGCCCGCGCCGCGGCCACGGTGGGCCTCGAGCCCCTCGTAGTACCGCTTCGCCTCGTCGCCCAGCCGGACGAAGGCCTGCTCGAGCAGCCGCTTCGACGGCGTCGACTTCTTGTACTCGTCCTCGTGCTCGGGCAGCACGAGGCGCTGATGGCGGCCATGGTGGATCGGGTGCACCGCGACCAGCCGCCCATCCACGAGAAACTCCAGCCGCTCGGCGTAAGCCTTCACCGTCGCCGGCCAGCCCACCCAGCGCGGCGGCACGCTGTAGCGGTTCGTGTCCACCGCGATGCAGAAGTCCTCGCCCACCGTCCGGCTCAGCGTTCGATACAGCTCCGGACGCGCGTCCGGAAGCGCCTGGAGGAAGGGGCGCTCGCGCACCAGCCGGTCGACCGGGCGTTCCCGTGTCGTCCCGTGCGTGTTCGGCGTCAACTACTTTTGCCGGTGAGCGACAACTATTCTTGCCGGTTGTCGCCGGTGGTTCGAGGGGCCGCGGCGACCTGCCGGCGGCCCTGTCGGCCCGAGGGGCCGGGCGGTCAGAATCGGCGCGAAGGGCCGTTCGTGTCCGCCTCGAAGAAGTAGGAAATCCTCCCGCTTGGCCGTAGGGGCTGGTGTGGACGATTGCGTCTCGCGTCCGTAGCCCTGTCCCCGTCTACCCGCCGGCCCGACATCAGTTGGCCGCCTCGCCGTCAGGCGGGCGAGACGGTGCCGAGTCCGCCGCCGCCGCTCGGTCTTTCGTGCGGTAGCTCGGCACGTCGAACTCCAGGATGACGGAGTGATGGACCAGACGGTCGATGGCGGCTGCGGTCGTCATCGGGTTTTTGAAGATGCGGTCCCACTGGCTGAAGACGAGGTTGCTCGTGATCAGCATGGAGCGCCGCTCGTAGCGCTCCGCCATGAGGGTGAAGAGGACCTCGATTTCCTCGGCGCTTTGCTGGACGTACCCGATGTCGTCGAGGATGAGCAGCTCGAAGCTGTCGAGCTTGCGCAGCGCACGGGGCAACGCAAGGTCGCGCTTGGCGGCCAGCAGCTGCTGCACGAGCAGGAACGTCGGTGTGAAGAGCACCGCGTGCCCCCGCTCGACGAGGGCATGGCCGAGGGCGCAGGCCGCATGCGACTTGCCGGTGCCGGGAAGCCCGAAGGCCAGGACGTTGGCGGCCTGCTCCAGGAAGTCACCGCGGGCGAGTTCCTGGAGTTGCCGCGCCAGGGGACGCGGCAGCCGGTCGTCCGCGAATGTCGCGAAGGTCTTCGCCGGTGGTAGCTGCGAAGCGCGCCGCAGCCGCTGCACACGTCGTTCCCCGCGGTCGTCGCGCTCGCTCTCGAGCACCTCGAGTACGACGGGGAGCGCGTCCTCCTGGCTGGCTTCGATCAGGCGCCGGACCATCTCGGCCGCCGCTGTCGGCAGCTTGAACGTCGTCAGAAGGGCGCGGATTTTCTCCCCGAGCGTAAGGATGTCCATCGTCTTCGCGTCGGTCATCGCGCACCTCCCAGGAACCGGTCGTATTCCGCGAGGTCCGGCTCGGGGATCGAGACGACGGGGACCTCCGCCGCCTCGGGATGCGCGAGGGCCTTCACGGCCGCGTAGTCGAAGCTCTCGCCGCCGGCGAGCAACTCGGCCAGGCTGCGCTCGACCCGCGTCTCCAGCGTGCTGGCGGCCAGGTGCAGGATGCGCACGTACTCGATGTCGGCGCGCTCGCCCCGCCAACGTCGCAACTGGTCGTAGGCGCGGCGGAACGTCATCGACGGAAACAGCTCCTCCCGGAAGCGATACCGGGCAAACGCGCCGGGCTTGCGCACCAGCGACCAGATGATGTGCCGATAGTCGATGCGCACGTCCTGGTCGCCCCGCAGCCGCGGCATGGTCTCGACGAGCCGCCCGGCGTAGTACACGACGACCTCGTTGGCGTACTGCCGAGCCTCGACCTCATGGCCGATGAGCCGCGATGGCACCGAATACGCGCGCCCGCCGACCCGGATCGTGCTCCAGCGACGCACCGTCGCCTGGTACGTCGTGTAGTCAGGGACCCGTGCGGCCGGCAGCGCGCGCAGGTGCTTCCGCTCGAGCGCCAGCGCCTCCTGCACGTGGCGGTTGGGTGCGTTGGCTGAAAGGGGGTCTTGAGTTGAGCGCCATCATGCTGCCTCCGCCATCAGCACGGGGGCCGCGATCGCTTCCGGCCCTTCAGGTTCGAGCCAGTGACGCCCCGCGAGGCTGGCGTGGATGAGGTCTTCCCAGCGCCCGGACTTGAGGAGGGCGCGGAGGTACAGAAGGGGCAGGAGGTGGTCGGGGCGCCAGTTCATGCTGGCGGACTTGAAGCGCAGGTTGAGAACGCGCCGGACGGCGCTCTCGACGATTCCGGAGCCGATGGGCACCTTCTGCTCGCGCAGCTTCGCGTAGTCCATGTGCTCGAGATGTCCCTCGATGTACGCGATCTCCTTGTTGACCCTGCGCCCGCGTCGGCCCCGTGCGAGCTTCCGAAGTCGCTCGGCGACCTGTCGGGCCCCCTCTGGCTTCGTGAGCAGTCGAGACAGTTCTTCGAGCAGGGCAGCTCGCTGCTTGTGGCCCAGGTTTCGGCAGGCGGCGAGGGCATCTGCGACGTGCTCGGTGGCGTGGTAGTAGTCGAGGATGAGGCGAACCCGTTCGCGGGGAACCTCGACGTGCTCGAAGAGTTGCTCGACGCGCTTCCAGATCCACTCGGCCCCGTCGCTCACGAACACGACCTGCGCCGCCTGATTGGCGCCGAGCATCCGCAGCAGGCCCGTGAGCAGGGCGAACACCTCGTCCGCGTTGCCGAGCGAGACCTCGTAGATTGGCCGCCAGCGGCGGTCGCTCTCGCCCTCGTCATCGAGGACGTCGACGGTCACGATACGCGGCTCCTTCCACTCCAGGGTGAACGGGCGCCGGCCGTTGGTGCCGACCCGGACGCCCCGGCCGCGGTGTGTGCGGCGCGTACGTGCCCGTCCCCCGTCGACGGAGACGCGGATGCGCTGACCGGCGATCGGCGAGTGCTCCGGGAGCGGAACTTGCCGCGCCTGCTCCAGGGCGAGGTCACGCAACGCGAGCGCCCGTGCGCCCGTGGAGACGGCCACGCGGACGAGCGTGGAGACGTCGACCGCGAGGCCCTGCCGCTTCAGTTGCTCCTGAGCCTCGGCATAGCTGCTGCACAACACGACCTGCCGCGCGATCTCCGAGCGGGTCAGCGGTGTGACGCGTTCCTTGATCCCGAGCGCCTCCAGGGCCGGATACGTGCCGACTCCGGTCTGCCTCCGCTTCCCACTGCGCCGAGGGCGTCCCACAAGCCCCTTGCGGGTCGGGCGAAGGTAAGGCGTCCGCACGGCCACTCGCAGCCCTCCCGGCAGACGGAGCACCACGCGGCGCCGGCCCACGGACTTGACCTTGCCGACGCCCGCCTGCGCCCCCTGCCCGGCGCGAGCCGTGGCGACCACCTCCTGCACCCATGCCTCTTCCTGGTGCGCCTTCGCGATGTCGCGGGCGATGAGGAGGTCAGCCACGAGCGCCCCGGTTCGTCGATGGGCCTGCTCTGCGGCCAGCATCTCGTCGGGCCCGCGGGGAGCAGGCCTGTCGAGCAGCTCGGCGGGCAACTCGGCCAGACGTTCGGCGGTCTCTTGAAGGAAGCGGGCGATTCCGGTGCATCCGGGGTACACTTCAAGCGCGGCCATGGGGCGGGGCTCCTCATCGAGGTTGTTGCAACCCCGCTCTACTGGCCGCGTTCTCGTCTGTCACATTATTGGATGGCCGTCCTCACGGAGACCCCCTTTCCGCGAACACGCCCGGTCCCAGGGCGGCCGTCGTGCACGTGCTCGTGCACGTGCTCGTGCTCGTGCTCGTGCTCGATTTTCCTTCCTCTTGGAAGGCCCGCGCAGCGGGGCTCGGACGACTGCCTTGAAAATGGCCCCAGACCCTCGTGTTATCAAGCACTTGTCGATCCGCCCCTGCGGCGGGCTGCGGTCCAGGTCCGTCGTGCACGTGCACGTGCACGTGCTCGTGCTCGTGCTCGTGCTCGATTTTCTCCTCCCTTGG
>JAHYJQ010000217.1 GCA_019429025.1 Trueperaceae bacterium
GCGCATGACGCCCTCCCAGGCCAGCCTACCACCAAGATGGGACGACCTGGTCAGGCCTGGTCAGACGCGTTCCGATCACCCTCGCATGTCGCCCTCCGCTGCGGGCGCGGGCGCGGGCGCGGGCGCGGGCGCGCAGCCCGTCGGTTGGTGGGCGGCCGCAGGCGGGTCTCAGCCCGCCAGCGGCTCGAACCGCGCCGTGAAGTGCCGCAACGCTGGCGGCTCCTGCACGATGCGGTAGCCACGCAGCTCGTCGGCGCGGCCGGCCACCTCGGCGCAGATCTCGATGACGTAGTCGACGTGGCTCTGGGTGTAGGTGCGGCGCGGGATCGCCAGGCGCACGAGGTCGAGGGCGGCCGGCGTCTCGCTGCCGTCCGGGTGGCGCCCGAACATGACCGTGCCGATCTCGCAGGCGCGGATGCCGCCGGCCTCGTAGAGGGCGACCGCGACGGCCTGGCCCGGGTACTGCAGCGGCGGCACGTGTGGCAACAGGGCGCGGGCGTCGATGTAGACGGCGTGGCCGCCGACGGGCCGCATGACCGGCACGCCGGCGCGGTGCAGGCCCTCGCCCAGGTACCACGTCGAGCGGATGCGGTAGCGCAGGTAGTCGTGCTGCACGACCTCCTCGAGCCCCTGGGCGATGGCGTCGAGGTCGCGTCCGGCGAGGCCGCCGTAGGTGGGGAAGCCCTCGGTGAGGATGAGCAGGTTGCGGCAGCGGGCGGCGAGCTCGTCGTCGCGCACGGCCAGCCAGCCGCCGATGTTCGCCAGGCCGTCCTTCTTGGCGCTCATCGTCATGCCATCGGCGAGGGCGGCGATGTCGCGCACGATGTCGGCCACCGCGCGGCCGCCCTGGCCCGCCTCGCGCTCGCGGATGAACCAGGCGTTCTCCGCGAAGCGGCAGGCGTCGAGGAAGAGCGGCACGCCGTGGCGGTCACACAGCTCGCGCACGCCGCGCAGGTTCTCGAGCGACACCGGCTGCCCGCCGCCGGAGTTGTTGGTGATCGTGACGAACACCGCCGGCACGTCGCCCGCGTTCGCCTTCAGGAAGGCGTCGAGACGGCCCAGGTCCATGTTGCCCTTGAAGGGGTGCTCGAGCGCGGGATCGAGGCCCTCGGGGATGACCAGGTCGACGGCCTCGGCGCCGGTCGCCTCGACGTTGGCCCGGGTGGTGTCGAAGTGGGTGTTGTTCGGGATCTTCTTGCCCGGTCCGCCGATCGCGGCCATGAGGATCTTCTCGGCCGCGCGGCCCTGGTGGGTCGGGATGACGTGCGGCATGGGGAAGAGCTTCTTGACGGCCGCCTCGAAGCGGAACCACGAGGGCGAGCCGGCGTAGGCCTCGTCGCCGCGCTGGATGCCGGCCCACTGCTCGCTCGACATCGCGCCGGTGCCGGAGTCGGTGAGGAGGTCGATCAGCACGTCCTCGCTGCGGAGCGAGAAGAGGTTGTAGCCGGCGGCCCGCAGGGCGGCGCGGCGCTCGTCCTCGGTCGTCATGCGCAACGGTTCGACCGAGTGGATGCGGAAGGGCTCGATGATCGTCCGCGGGATGCTCATGGGCCGAGTATCGCCCGCGGCGGGCGGGTTGGGCGTCGGTTGCGGGGGGCGTCGGGAGCCGCGGCCTCGGGGCGGCGCGGTACCTGGCCCGCGCTCACCAGGGGATCGGCTGGCCCTCCTGGTCGAAGAAGCCGCCGGAGTCCGCGGGCGTGAGGACGTCGAGCACCGCGAGCAGCTTCGCCGCGGCGTCGTCCGGGCTCAGCGTCGGCTGGCCGCCGCTGCCGAAGGGGGCCGACAGCCGGCTCTCCACGTGCCCCGGGTGCAGCGCCACCAACACCGCCTCGCGCTTGCCGCGCCCGATCTCGGCGGCGGCGGTGCGTAGCAGCTGGTTGAGCGCCGTTTTGGCGGCGCGGTAACCGTACCAGCCGCCGAGTCGGTTCTCGCTCAGGCTCGCCACCCGCGCGGAGATCGTGGCGAACGCCGACTTGCCCGTGCGCGGCAGCAGCGGCAGCAGGTGCTTCATCAGCAGCGCCGGTCCGATCGCGTTGACGGCGAAGGCGTGGGCGAGCTGCGCGGGGTCGAGCGCGCGCAGGCTCTTCTCGGGCATGACGCCGTCGCCGTGGAGGAAGCCGGTGGCGTCGATCACGAGGCGAACCTCGAGACCGCGCTCGGCGACGGCCGACGCCGCGGCCGCGATGCCGGCCTCGTCCAGGAGGTCCAGGGCGGGCGTGCTCGAGCGCGACAGGCCCACGACGTCGGCGAAGCGAGGGTCGGCATGCAGGCGGGCCTCGAGCGCGCCGCCGATGGCGCCGGAGGCGCCGACGACGACGGCGAGGCCGCCATCGGGGAAGGGGGACATGGTCATGGCCGAGGCTACGCGGACGCGCGCGCGGCGTCTGTGGTGGGGGGCGCGGTGTGGTGCATCATGACGGCAGACCCCAGCGAGGTGGACCATGCCCCAGCGCGCCCGACCGATCGCCGACCTGCACCCGGACCCCGCCGACGCCGCGCTCGTCGCGCTGCTGCGCGAGCTCGTCGACCAGGAGCGCGCGGCCGTGGTCGTGCCCCCGCACGCCGCGTCCGACGGCTTCTGGTTCGGCGCCGGCAACGCCGTGGTCGACCCGTTCGACGGGACCGTGTGGTTGGTCGGCCGCTACCGGGACGCCGGCGACTCGCGCACCGGCGTGGCGGCCGGCGCGCGCGGCCTCGAGCTGGCACTCTTCCGCTCCCACGACGGCGGCCGCAACTTCGAGAAGGCGGCCTCGTGGTCGAAGCGGGAGCTCTCGCGCCTGGGCGACGTGACGTCGATCGAGGGCTCCGCGTTGGCGCGCCGCGCCGACGGGGGCTGGGAGCTGCTCGTCGCCCTCGAGAAGGACGCGGCCTACCCCGCGCCGGTGGCCGCGCTTCAGAAGCCCGGCACGGGCGTGTGGTCGATCGACCGGCTGACCGGCCCACGGCCCGACGCCCTCGACGCCGCGACGCAGGCCCCCTGCCTCGCGGGCGCCGAGCCCGAGGCGCTGCACGTCAAGGACCCGGTCGTGCACCGCGAGGGCGACGTCACCCACCTCTACGCCTCGGTGCACCCCGCGTCGTGGGCGTCGTCGAACACGGCCTGGGCCACGCGCGGCGGGGACGACGCGGCCTTCGCCGTCCGCGACTGGCAGTTCGCGCCGCGTGGCGCGCTGTGGGACGTCGCCGTCACCCGCGTCACGCACCGCTGGCCGGTGCCCCGGGTCGGGCGCTTCGAAGACCTGCCCGCCCGCTCCGTCTACCTGTACGACGGCGCCGAGTGCATGCGCCCGCTGGACGAGAACCCACGGGCCGCGGCGCGCCCGCGCGGGTACTCCTGCGAGGAGCTCGGCGGCGCCCTGTGGAGCCCGGACGATCACCCGGCCGCGCTGCGGCGTCTGTCGCGCTGGGCGCCGCTGTTCGTGTCGCCGCACGGCACCGGCTGCAGCCGTTACCTCGGCCTGGTGCGGATCGGCGACGAGCTGGTGGCGCTGTGGCAGCAGGGGCAGCCCGATGGGTCGCAGCCGCTGGTGGCGCACCGGCTGCCGTGGGCGCGGGTGGAGGCGCTGCTGGGGGGTTGACACCGACGAGGGAGGTTGCGCCCGTCGGGTAGCCTCGGGCATGGCCGACATCGACATCGCGACCCGCCCGTTCGGCACGACGCACGACGGCCGCGCCGTCACCCGCCTCGACCTGACGGCCCCCGACGGCAGCGGCGCGGCATTGTGCGACCTCGGCGCCGCCGTGCTCGAGGTGCGCGTTCCCGGCCGCGACGGCCGGCTCGCCAACGTCGTCCTCGGGCACCGCGACGTCGCCGGCTACCTCGACAACGCGCCCTACTTCGGCGTCGTGGTCGGCCGCTGCGCCAACCGGATCGGCGGCGCGACCTTCGAGCTCGATGGGCACACGTATCGGTTGACGCCCAACGAGGGGCCGAACCAACTGCACGGCGGTCCGGGCGGCTTCCACGCCCGCGTGTGGGAGATCGCGGCCACGGAGGCGGGGCCGGAGCGGGCCACCGTGTCGCTGCGGCTGGTGTCCGAGGACGGCGACCAGGGGTACCCCGGCCGGGTCGACGTCTCGGTCACGATCGGCTGGACGGCACGCCGCGAGCTCGAGCTCGCGTTCGAGGCGCGCTGCGACGCGCCGACGGTCGTCAACCTGGCGCACCACGGCTACTGGAACCTGGCGGGGGAGGGCTCGGGCACGGTGGACGGCCACCAGCTGCGCGTGCGCGCGGACGCGTTCCTGCCCGTGGGCGAGGGGATGCTGCCGACCGGCGAGCTGCGGCCCGTGGACGGCACCCCCTACGACCTGCGGCGCGAGCGGCGCCTGGCCGAGGTGCTGCGCGCGGACGACGCGCAGGTCGCCGGCGCGAAGGGCGTCGACCACTGCTTCGTGCTGGACCGCGCGGGCGCGGCCGGCGACGAGATCGTCGAGGCGGTCCGCCTGCACGACCCCGTCAGCGGCCGCACGCTGCGGCTGTCGACCACCGAGCCCGGCGTGCAGGTGTACGCCGGCGGCTACCTCGACGGGTCCCTCGTCGGTCGCTCCGGCCGCCGCTACCGCCAGGGCGACGGGATCGCGCTCGAGCCGCAGCGCTTCCCGGACGCCGTCCACCACCCGCACTTCCCGTCGGTGGTGCTGCGGCCGGACGAGGTCTACCGCCAGCGGTCGGTGTTCGCGCTCGGCGTGGATTGAGCGCTGGGTGGAGCGCGCGTCGAGGCGCGGAGCCGCGGCTCAGGCCAGGTCGCCGTGCGCGTCGAACGCCAGCTCGTGCGCCGGGCCGGCGCGCCGCAAGGACGGGTGCCGCTCCACCTCGTCGGCCAGCGCCTCCGAGACGTGGACGACGTCGAGCGTCTTGGTGTTGCGGATGCGCGCCAGGCGCACGCGCCGCTTGTCGGGCGCGCCGCACGTCTTGATCGCCGCCTGGATCGCCAGCCGGTCGCTGGCCAGCACCATCGGGATCTTCACCGTGGTCGGGACCGTCGTCGTGAGCGCGTTCGGGTAGGTGTGCTCGAACCTGACCTTGCGGTAGGCGCGCTCGGTGGTGAAGTCGGCGAGCCCGATGCCGTTCGCGTTGCCCTCGGACTTGGCCGTCAGGTCGAGGACGGCGATGCGCGCGATGGTGGGCCCACCGTCGAGGAACGGCGTGTGGTAGCGGCCGATGACGTTCGTGTCCATGCCGGTGCCGGAGACGTCCTTGCCGATCTCGTCGACGACGAGCACGTCGAGCTCGTCGAAGAAGAGCCGTGGCGCCAGGGCCCTGGCCCGCTCGAGGAGCGCCGGCTCCGCGGGTTCGATCTCGCGCCCCCGCAACACGGCCAGCTCGCAGACCTCGCCGTAGGCGTTCTCGACCACCCCGACGGCGAACGGCACGTCGACCCGGCCCAGCGTGACGCGGCCCAGCGACAGGATGACGTCGGCCATCCGCCCGAAGCCGTGTTCGTGGCAGACGTCCGCCCCCCGCTGCTTCCCCAGGCCGATCGCGACCATCTTCATGAGGCCGCTCTCGCGGGGGCCGCGGAAGGCCACGTGGGGCTTGATGGCGTTGACGAACACGACCGCGTCGGCCGCGGCGGCGAACGCGTCCAGGTGGACCGGTAGCCCCTCGGGCGTGCGGCCGAGCACGAGGGTCTCCA
>JAHYJQ010000218.1 GCA_019429025.1 Trueperaceae bacterium
CCCGCAGTTTCGGCGGCTTCGCCGACGAAACTGCCCGGCCGTTAGGCGACGCCTCCGGCGTCGCCTAACGGCCCAGCATCCGCTCCGGCACCACCGCCTCGTCGAACGCCTCGCCCGTGAGGTACCCGAGCGCGAGGGCGGCCGCCTTGAGCGTGAGCCCCTCGCGGTGCGCCTTCTGGGCGATCTCGGCGGCCTTGTAGTAGCCGATCCTGGCGTTGAGCGCCGTCACCAGCATGAGCGACTCGTCGAGGTGCTTGCGGGCGCGCTCGCGGTCGGGCTCGATGCCGTCGACGCAGTGGTCGACGAAGCTGTCGGCCGCGTCGCCGAGCAGGCGCACGGACTGCAGCAGGTTGTGGATCATCACGGGCTTGAAGACGTTGAGCTGGAAGTGGCCGTGGGTGCCCGCGACGGCAATGGCGGCGTCGTTGCCGATGACCTGGGCGCAGACCATCGTCATCGCCTCGGCCTGCGTCGGGTTGACCTTGCCCGGCATGATCGACGAGCCGGGCTCGTTCTCGGGCAGCCGGATCTCGCCGATGCCGCAGCGGGGCCCGGAGCCGAGCAGGCGGATGTTGTTGGCGACGTGCATGAGCGCCACGGCGGTGCGCTTGAGCGCGCCGGAGGCCTCGACCACGGCGTCGTGGGCGGAGAGCGCCTCGAACTTGTTCTCCGCGGTGACGAACGGGTGGCCCGTGAGGTCGGCGATCACCTCGGCCACGCGCTCCGCGAAGCCCTTGGGCGCGTTGAGGCCGGTGCCGACGGCGGTGCCGCCGAGCGCGAGCTCGGCGAGGTGCGGCAGGGTGTGCTCGACCGCCTCGATGCTCTTGCGCACCTGCGCCGCGTAGCCGGAGAACTCCTGCCCCAGCGTGACGGGCGTGGCATCCATGAGGTGGGTGCGGCCGATCTTGACGACGTCGTCGAACGCCTTGGCCTTGGCGTCGAGGGCAGCGTGCAGCTTGCGCAGGCGCGGCAGCAGGTGGCCGACGATCTCGCCGTAGGCGGCGATGTGCATCGCGCCGGGGAAGGTGTCGTTGGACGACTGCGACTTGTTGACGTCGTCGTTGGGGTGGATCGGGTCCTTGCTGCCGAGGACGCCGCCGACCTTCTCGATCGCGCGGTTGCTGATGACCTCGTTGACGTTCATGTTCGACTGCGTGCCGGAGCCGGTCTGCCACACGACCAGCGGGAAGTGCTCGTCGAGCGCGCCCGTGGCGATCTCGTCACAGACGTCGGCGATCATCGCCGCCTTGTCCGCGCTCAGCACGCCGAGTTCGGCGTTGGTCAGCGCGCAGGCCTTCTTGAGGACGGCGAACGCGCGGATGATCGGCAGCGGCATGCGCTCGCCGCCGATGCGGAAGTTCTGCAGCGAGCGCTGCGTCTGCGCGCCCCAGTAGCGGTCGGAGGCCACCTGGACCTCGCCCATCGTGTCCTTTTCGATGCGGGTGCTCATACGGGGGATGCTACCGCGCGAGGGCGCGGGCGACGAACGCCTCGAAGTCGACCAGGCGCTCCTCGACGATGCGTCCCACGATCGCCAGGTCGAGCTCCTGGTAACGGTGGACGGCGAGGTTCCGGAAACCGACCATGCGCCGCAGCGCGGTCGCCAACGCGGGTTCGATCACGCCTGCCGCCGCGAGCAGATCGAAGGCGTCGCGGCTGCTCTGCGGCACCCCGAGCGCCTCACGACGGACCAGATGCATGGCGAGATCGATCGCCGTCTCGCAGACCCGCAGCAGGTTGAGCACGAGGGCGTCTTGGCGACGGAGGTCGTCGTCCAGGCCTTCGCCACCCGCGCCGTACTCCTCGCGCACGCGAGCGAGGCAGCGCTCGATCGTGGCGGCCTTGTTCAGCCGAACGTCATCGGGCATGGATGCGGCCCCGCTCCCGCACGTCGCGCAGGATCCCGGCGCGCTCCTCGTTGAGGCGCGCGTAGTCCGCGTACACGAAGTCGAGGAACGCCTCGACGTCGCCCCCGCCCACCGTGTGGAGCACCCGCCCGGTCGTCACGACCTGGCTGCGCAGGACGGTGTCGGCGCCGCGCAGGTCGACGAGGTCGACGTCGGTGCCGAGCACCGACGCGAGGGCCTCGGCGAGCTCGAAGCGGCGGAGCGCGGGCAGGGGTCGCGGCGTCAGGACCGCGATGTCGTGATCGCTCGATCCCCGGCCCTCGCCACGCGCCCGGGAGCCGAACAGCACGACGAGCTGCAGGTCGGGAAGGGCATCCCGCAAGATCTCGACGATCTGGGCCTCGCTCTGGGGCGGCGTCATGCGCCCATGCTAGCGGGCCGCGGCCACCGGCATGGCCCGCGCCTCGTCCCCGACCCCGCTCAGGCGCTGCAGGCAGCCCCCCTCGGCGTGCGGGTCGAGCGCGGCGGCGAGCACCTCGGGGAGCGCGTCGCGCCAGCCGCCCCAGTTGTGGCCCACCGGGCGCTCGCGGTAGTGCAGGTCGACGCCGAAGCCGTCGAGGGCGTCGCGCACGCGGCGGTTGACGGCGAGCAGCCAGTCGAGGGTGCCGACCTCGAGCACCCAGCGCAGGTGCGCGCCGGCGCCGGTTTCGAGCCGGTCGGCGAGCCAGGAGTGCTCGACGCCGTGATGACGGCGTTCGTGGGGCGAGCCCAGGAACGCGCCGGCCTGGGCGATGACCCCGGTCCAGTCGTCGGGCGCGTGCAGCGCGAGGGTGGCCGCGGCCAGGCCGCCGAGGCTGGCACCCATCGCCCACCAGCCGGCGCCGGTGCGGTGCTGGTCCGCCACCAGCGGGCGCACCTCGTCGTGCACGAAGCGGATGTGGCGCTCGTCCCAGGCGTACTCGCGGCGGCGGTCGCCGGGCTCGACGAACACCAGGTGGACCGGGCAGGCACGCCCGCGGCGGTTCAGCTCGGCGAGGACGTCGGCCGTGCGCGCGAGCCGCTGGTAGGCGACGCCGTCGTGCAGGACCACGACCGGCAGCGGGCCGTGGACCTCCGGCGGCGAGGCGACGGCGATGCGACGCGTCTCGCCGAAGGCGCGCGAGGCGATGCGGTGGCGGGTCACGGGCCAGGGGGCGGCGGGCGCGGGCGGGTCGGCCAGCGGGTGCGGCTCGTAGGCGGGCCCGCGGACCTCGGTGACCTCCGGGTACCACGGGTTGCTGCCGGTGGGGCCGCGCTCGGGATCGGCGCGCACGCGCCCGTCGGCGTCGCGGAAGGCGTACTCGAAGCGCACGTCGTCAGGCAGGTTGAGCGTGAAGCGGGGGACGCGTTCGGCGCTGACCCGCTGCGGTCGGCGGTCCATGTCGGTGTGGTCGCTCAGGTAGTGCGTCGCCCAGGCGGGCACCCGGATGTCGAGGCGCATCGCACCAGGCTAACGCCCGGCACCGTCCCGCGTGGGCCCACGCGGGCCTGCACGGTCCCCGGGATAGCATGCCGGCATGACCGCCCCCGTCGACATCGCCACCGCCTTCGACGCCCCGACCGAGGCCGACCTGCGGGCCAAGCCCTCGGGCAAGTGGACCCGCTACGACCCCGACGTGCTGCCCGTGTGGGTGGCCGACATGGACTTCCCGCCCGCCGAACCGATCCGGCGGGCGCTGCACGCGCATCTCGACCACGGCAGCTACGGCTACCCGCCGTTCGGCGGCTACCCCGGCCTGGTCGACGCGCTCACCGAGCGCCTCGCGACCCGCTTCGACTGGCGCGTCGCCGCCGAGGCGGTGTACCCGCTGGCCGGCATCATCCCCGGGCTCTTCCTCGGCACGCTCGCCACCACCGGCCCGGGCGAGCAGGTCGTGGTGCAGCCGCCGATCTACCCGCCGTTCTTCGCCGCCATCCGCCAGACCCAGCGGGTGGTGCTCGAGAACCCGCTGGTCGACGACGGCGCGAGCTTCGTCATGGACCTCGACCAGTTGCGATCGGCCATCACGCCGGCCACCCGCGCGCTCATGTTCTGCAGCCCGCACAACCCGACCGGCCGGGTGTTCTCGCGTGCCGAGCTCGAGGCCCTGGCCGAGGTCGTGCTCGAGCACCGGCTGTGGGTCATCAGCGACGAGCTGCACGCCGACCTGGTGTTCGACGGTCGCCACGTGCCGTTCGCGTCGCTGTCGCCGGAGGTGGCGCAGCGCACGATCACGCTCTACGGGCCGACGAAGGCGTTCAACCTCGCCGGCTTCAAGGTCGGCTTCCTCGTCGCCGAGAACCCGGCGCTGCTCGCGCGCGTCAAGGAGATCGCCGGCTACTTCCTGCCGGGGGTCAACGTCATGGGCCAGATCGCCGCCCTGACGGCCTTCCGCGAGGGCGACGCGTGGCTCGGCGCCGCGCTCGGGTACCTGCGCGCCAACCGCGACCACCTGCTCGCGCGCCTCGCTGCCGAGGCGCCGGCCGTGCGGGCGTACGCGCCCGAGGGCACGTACCTGGTGTGGCTGGACTTCCGGGCTACCGGCCTCGGCGACGACCCGGCCGCGGCGCTGCTGCTGCGCGGGCGGGTGGGCCTCAACGCCGGCACCGACTACGGCACCGGCGGCGCCGGCTTCGCACGCTTCAACGTCGCCACCTCGCGGCGGATCCTCGACGCCGCCATCGACCGGCTGGTGGCGACGGTGGCCGGGGGCTGAGCCTTGGCCAGGGGATGCGCGTGCGGGCGCGCGTGCGCCCCCGCACGCGGCGAGCGGCCCCCGGACGTGGCGAGCGGCCACGTGAACCAAGTCATAACCCCGTAAGAACCGCGTGCTAGTCTCTCTTCACGGGGCCTAGGCCCCGTGCACGGAAGCTGAGAAGCCTGTCCTCGTATCTGGGCGCTTGAGGCAGGTGGAGCGAGTAGCGCAACCGGCCGTAGAGAGTCGTCCCCTCCTTACAGCTGGCCTGGCGCCCAGAGTGGCACCCGACGGGTGCCGCACCGCCCGAGCGGTTCGGGCAACCGGCGTCAGCCGGATCATTGGACGCGATGAAGTCTGCTCTGCATGTGGGCGCTTGGGGCAGATGGAGCGAGTAGCGCAACCGGCCAATGGGACGCGTGTCGCGAGTTCTCGGACGCGTCGTCGGTCGAGCGCCCCGGATCCCCCCTCGTGGGGCTGGGGCCTGGATGACCGCTCGCGCCGAACCGATCACCGAGCACCGCGCCGCTGCCGGCGCCGTTCGCGCGCTCGCCCGGCGGCTGCTCTCGTCCCTCGTCATCGTGACCCTCCTCACGGGCTGCGGCCAACATGAACCGCCCGCCGGCGCGACGCTCGAGGAGGCGCCTGCGCTGACCGTGGCCCCCGCGCCGCCCGAGTCCCCTGAACTGGCCAATCCCGCCATGCCCACCGACCCCGTCATGCCCGCCGACCCCGTCATGCCCGCCGAACCCCTCACGCTCGCCGAGCACGCGGCCTTCGGGGCCTTCACGTACGGCGGGGTGTGGCAGGGGATGGAGCCGGTCGTGCGCCTCGAGCTCGAGCTGGGCCGCGGCCTCGACGTGGTGCACTGGTTCATGAGCTGGGACCACGCGTACGACGCGAGCATGGCCGACGCCGTGCTGGCGGGCGGTCGCGTTCCCCTCATCAGCTGGCAACCCATGCACCAAGACCTCCACGACATCACCGCCGGCCACCACGACGACTACCTCCGCACCTGGGCCCAAGGCATCAAGAACGC
>JAHYJQ010000219.1 GCA_019429025.1 Trueperaceae bacterium
CGGCAGGACGTGCTCGTCACCGACGAGATCGAGTTGGTCGACATCGCTGAGCGCATCCGTGGCGTCGTCGAATCGGTGCGGCCGCAACGGATGGTGTTCGATTCGCTCAGCTTCATCGAGATCCTGGCGACGGCGCCGGGCCGCTTCGAGCAGGAGTTGGCCTCGCTCGTGGAGCTGCTCGGGGGGCTCGAGGTCACGTCGTTGTTCGTGCTCAACGAGGGCGGCACCGGGACGACCGACATGATCACCGACGGCGCCATCGAGCTCGACCACCTCGAGGAGGACTTCGCGGGCATGCGCTACCGGCTGCGGGTCGAGAAGGTGCGGGGAAGCGCCTTCCGTGGGGGGTACCACGACTTCGAGATCGTGCGCGGTGGCCTGCACGTGTACCCGCGTTTGACGCTGGCGAACCGTGGTCGCTACGCCGAGGATCAGGGCGATCGGGAGCGCACGACGTACCCGAGCGGCATCGTGTCGCTCGACCAGATGGCCGGCGGCGGCCTGTCGGCGGGCACGTCATGCCTCATCCGCGGGCCGTCGGGGGTGGGCAAGTCGAGCCTCGCGACCCGCTACGTGTACGCCTCGGCCGAGCGCGGGCACCGGGCGGCGTACTTCCTGTTCGAGGAGGTCCGCGACACCTTCCTGCGGCGGTCGGCGGCGCTGCGGATGGACCTCGCCCCCCACGTCGAGGACGGCACGGTGCGCGTGGTGCAGCTCGGTGGCACCAGCGTGCTCCCGGGCGAGCTCGCCGCGGAGATCCGCGCGAGCGTCGAAGGCGGCGCCGAGATCGTGGTGATCGACTCGCTCTCGGGCTACTACCAGTCGCTCCCCGACGAGCGCCTGCTGCTGTCCGAGATCCGCGACGTCATCCGCTACCTCAGCGAGCGCGGGCTGCTGACCATCGTCACCTTGGCGCAGCGTCCCGATCAGCTCGGCAACGACGACCTTCAGCTCGACCGGCTCGACATCAGCGAGAGCGTGGACGTGACCGTCGACCTGCAGTACGTCGAGGCGGGCGCCGAGCTCGCCAAGTGCATGTCCGTCATCAAGCGGCGCGACGGCGAGCACGAGAAGGGCATGCGCGAGCTGATCATCGGCGCGCAAGGGCTGAGCCTCGGCCAGGTGCTGCCGCGCTACGGGGGCATGCCCGAGGGTGAGCGTGGCGCGACCTCCGCGGCGTCGGACGCCGCGCGCGGGGATGGCGATGGTGTCGAGGCCGGTTGAGGGCCAGGTCCTGGTGTACGCCCCCGGGCTCGACAACGCCGGGACGATCGTGAGCCGTCTGCGCGGGGCGGGCATCGATGCGCGTGCGCGCGCCACCGCGAGCGACCTGGAGGCGGGTCTCGTCGAGGACGACGAGAGGCTCGGCGCCGTGCTGATCACGGCGTCCGGGGTGCGGCGCGGTGGCGGCGGCGCGATCGCGCGCTTCAAGGCTCGCGAACCGACGTGGTCGGCGCTGCCGATCGTGCTCCTGGCGCCACCGGGTAGCGCCGCGTACCCGCCGTGGCCGCACACCACGCTGATCACGACGCCGGCCACCACGCGTCAGCTCGTCGATGTCGTCGGGCGCGCGGTTGCCGTTCGCGGCCACCAGTTCATCCTGGCGTACGTGGCCCACGACCTGAGGCAGGCGGCCCTGCAAGATTCGCTGACCGGGCTCCCGAACCGGTCGGCGCTGTACCAGCGGATCCGCGAGCTGCAGGCGGACCGGCGCAGCTCGGCCACCGAGTTCGCCGCGGTCTTCATCGACGTCGACGGCTTCAAACGCTTCAACGACGACTACGGTCACGTGGCCGGCGACGAGGTGCTGCGCCACGTCGCCGCCCACCTGGTCGCCGCCGTCCGCGCCACCGACTTCGTGGCGCGTTGGGCGGGCGACGAGTTCATGGTCTTGCTCGTGGGCGAGGTCGGCGCCGACCTGATCGCCGAAACCGTCCAGCGACTCGGCCAGGGGATCGAGATGCGGCTGCAGTCGGTGTCCCTACCCGTCACCGTCTCGTTCAGCGTCGGCCACCTCGGTGACATCACGCCGGACAAGACGCCCGACGAGATCCTCGCGGGCGCCGACGAGCGGATGTACGCCGAGAAGCACGCGCGACGACGGGACGACCGGTAGGGGCGGCGCGCAGCGCTTCAGCGTGAGCCGACGAACCCACCCCGCGACGCCCCCCGCGCCCCCACGCCCCTGGTGGCACGACGCCGTCGTCTACCAGGTCTACCCGCGCAGCTTCCAAGACGCGGACGGCGACGGTGTGGGCGATCTGGCGGGCATCGCCCTGCGGCTGGACTACCTGACCTGGCTCGGAGTGAACGCGATCTGGCTCTCGCCCATCTACCCGTCGCCGCTGGTGGACTTCGGGTACGACGTCTCCGACTACACCGCGGTCGACCCGGTCTACGGCACGCTCGACGACCTGGGCCGGCTGATCGCCGAGGCGCACGCCCGCGGGCTGCGGCTGATCCTCGATCTGGTCCCCAGCCACACCTCCGATCGGCACCCCTGGTTCCAGGCGTCGCGGAGCTCGCGCGACGACCCCAAGCGCGACTGGTACCTGTGGCGTGACCCCGCGCCCGACGGCGGGCCGCCCAACAACTGGCTCAGCCACTTCGGCGGGCGGGCGTGGACGTGGGACGCGGCGACCGGCCAGTTCTACCTGCACAGCTTCGTCCCGGAGCAGCCGGATCTCAACTGGCGCAACCCCGAGGTGCTGGACGCGATGGCGGGGGTCATGCGCTTCTGGCTCGACCGCGGCATCGACGGCTTCCGCGTCGACGTCATCCACAACCTGCTGAAGGACGAGGCGTTCCGCGACGACCCGCCGAACCCCGACTTCGTTCCCGGCCCGGGCGCCAACCCCTACCATTCACTGCGCCACCTCCACAGCAGCGACCAGCCCGACGTGCACCGGCTCCTGCGCTGGTTCCGGCGGCAGATCGACGCCTACCCCGGGCGCGTGCTCATCGGTGAGGTCGAGTACGGCTCGTCGGTCGAGCGCCTGGCGCGCTTCTATGGCGACGGCGACGAGCTGCACCTGGCACTGAACTTCTCGCTCATGACGCTGCCGTGGGAGAGCGCGGCGATCGCCGACCATCTGGCGCGCTACGACGCGGCGCTGCCCCCGGGCGCGTGCCCCACGTTCGTCGTCGGCAACCACGACCGCGCGCGGGTCGCCACCCGCATCGGCCCGGCGCAGGCGCGGGTCGCCGCCATGCTGCTGCTGACCGCCCGCAACACGCCGTTCGTCTACCAGGGCGACGAGCTGGGCATGCGCAACGCCGAGTTGGGGCCCGAGCACCAACGCGACCCGTGGGGCCTGCGGGTGCCGGGGCACGGCCGCGACCCGGTGCGCACGCCCATGCGCTGGGACGCGTCCGGCCATGCGGGCTTCACCACCGGCGAGCCGTGGCTGCCCGTCGGCGACGACGCCGGCACGGAGAACGTGGCGCGGCTGCGCGAGGACGAGCGCTCGATCCTGACGCTCCACCGCCGTCTGCTCGCCCTGCGGCGCGCCGATGCGGTCTTCACCCTGGGCCGGCAGCGGGTGCTGCCGCTCGCGGGGGACGTCGTGGGCTACGTGCGCGAGGATGGCGAGCGGCGCGTGTGGGTGGCGCTCAACCTCGGGTCGCGGGAGGTCGAGGTCGAGACGCCGGGCGCCGGGGGAGGCACGATCGCGCTGTCGACCGCGCTCGACCGTGAGGGCGAGGCCGTGGGGCGCTCGTTGCGGTTGCGGGGGGACGAGGGGTGTGTGGTGGTGCTCGGTCGCAACTCCGGAAGGGGGACGAGCACCCCTCGTGCAGGACGTGCCGGGCCGCACGACCGCGGTTGGCCGTAGCCCCGTTCGGGGCCACGCGGGTGGCTTGCAGGACGACCGTGGTCGAGCGCGTCGCGGAGCACCTCGTGAGAAGCGCGCACCGAGGCGCGATGAGCGATATTGGAGTGTGATATCGTTACGTATGCCCTGGTCGCCGTCGAGTCGCCGAACGTGCCACCTACGATGGCTGGGTGCGGACCAAGCACGTGCAGACGCTGGTCAGGGTCTTCGCGACGCCGACGCCCTCTTCGCTCGGTTGGGGGGAGGTGGAGGCGATGCTTCGTGCGTATGGAGCGACACTGGCGGAGGGTAGGGGTTCCCGGATTCGGGTCGAGTTACGGGGCGTCCGCGCGGTCTTCCACCGGCCGCATCCGAGCAAGGAGCTTGACCGTGGCGCCGTGGCGTCGCTGAGGCGGTTCATGGAGCATGCGGGGGTGACACCGTGACGTACAAGGGGTACGGCGCCAAGGTCACGTTCGACCCGGACGCGGAGATCCTTCACGGCGAGGTCGTCGGCCTGCGAGACGTGATTACGTTCCAGGCGACGTCGGTCGAGGGGCTCAAGGAGGCGTTCAGGGGTTCGGTCGAGGATTACCTCGCGTGGTGCGCGGAGCTCGGCCAGGAGCCCGAGCGTGCCTATGCGGGCCGGTTCCTGTTGCGCATGGACCCTGGCCTGCACCGCGATCTGGCCCTCGCCGCCGAGCGTGCCGGCGTGAGCATCAACGCGTGGGTGGTTGCGTGTGTCGAGCAGCAGCTCGCCAAGGCGAGTGCGAGCCATCCGGGTGTCGTGTCCGAGGTCGCATGACCGCGCAGGCCGTCATGTCTCCGCGGGTTCTCGGTTTGGCTCGATGGGACGCGCCGAGAGCGACGTCGGCGTGGTCTGCTGCCGTTACCTGAGGGTGCCGCACCGACGTGCGCAGCGTCGGTCGCCGGCTCGCTCGGCAGTCGCCATCGTCTGGAGGAACCACCATGCCCGACCACGCCATCCGCTTCGACCACGTCGCCATCACGGTGCGGGACATGGAGCGCTCGGTCCGCTTCTACCGCGACCAGCTCGGGTTCGAGGTGCTGGGTCAGCTGTTCCTGAACGAGGGCACCTTCAAGATCGTGTACCTGCGGTCGGGCGGCGCGCACGTCGAGCTGTTCGAGTTCCGCGGCCACGAGGCGGAGACCGCCGTCGGGGTGCCCGACACGGTCGGCGGCTTCAAGCACGTGGCGCTCCAGACCGACGACGTCGACGGGGTCGCGGCGCGGCTGAAGGCGGCGGGCGCCGAGTTCACCCTCGAGCCCCTCGACGCGGTGGGCGGGGTCCGACTGGCGTACTTCCGCGACCCCGACGGCAACCTGCTCGAGCTCGTGTCGGGCGTGCCGAACGTGGCGCCGTACGAGCCTGGTTGGCCCTGAGGGGTCAGGGCTCGCGCGCCGGCTGGGCGTGATCGCGCAGGAAGCGTTCGTAGCCTTCGAGGTTGGAGCGCCCGGCCGCGAGATCGAGAACCGCATGGGCCGCGAGGGCCCGTGGGGACGTGAAGGCGTAACCGTGCAGTTCCAGGAAGAGGACGCCGACGACGAAACCCACGCGCTCGTTGCCGTCGATGAACGGGTGGTTCCGCAAGATGGCGTCCGTGTACAGCGCGGCCAACCGGACGACGTCCGGTGATTCGCCATAGGCATCTTGCTGTTGCAGGCGGGCCAACGCCGAGGCGAGCGGGTCCTCGTCCCGGAGGCCCGGGGCTCCGC
>JAHYJQ010000220.1 GCA_019429025.1 Trueperaceae bacterium
CATCACGTTATGCAGGTCGTTCCCGTTCACCACCTCCCCCTTGAAGCCGTAGCCCGCCGCCCGGTCCGCCACGAGCTGCCGACCGACCGCGGGGCGCTGCTCGTGCAGGGCAACGTCGACCCCTTCGGCCGCGCGACCAGCCAGGCGCAGGAGCTCGAGGTCCACCTGGAGCTCACCCGCCTCGGGGTCGCCCGCATGGCGGCGCCGCCGGACCTCGTGGTGTGGCCCGAGGGGGCCGTGATCGGCTTCGAGCTCGAGGGCGCCCGCGGCGCGCCGGCGCGTGAGGCGATCCAGTCGAGCGCGCCGGCGAGCGCCTTCCTGGTCGGCGGTCGCGCGCGGCTCCCGGGCGGCAGCAGCAACGCCGCCTTCTCCATCGCCGACGCCCAACCGCTCGGGCGCTACGACAAGCACGTCCTCGTGCCCTTCGGCGAGCGCTGGCCGCTCATCGGCGTGGCCGAGGGGGCGTACCGCTGGGTGTTCGGGCTGCTGGGGCTACCGCTGCTGGCCAACACCGTCCCCGGCGACGGGCCGGCGCCGCTGGCCAGCGGCGCCGGCGTGCTCGGTGTCGGCATCTGCTACGAGTCCGTGTTCCCCACCGTCACGGCGGCGATGGCGCGCGACGGCGCCGAGGTGCTCGTCATCATCACCAACGACGCCTGGTTCGCCCGCGGCGACGGCGCCCGCCAGCACCTCGACATGGGGCGCATGCGCGCGATCGAGACGCGCCGCTGGCTGCTGCGCGCCGGCAACGACGGCATCACGGCCGTGGTCGACCCCTACGGCCGGGTGGTGGCCGAGCTCGACCGCATGGTCGCGGCGACCCTGGCGGCGCGCTTCGGCAGCGACGACGCGGTCACCTTCTACGCGCGCCACGCGGACCGGCTCCCGTGGGCCCTGGCCGGCCTCTCGCTGCTCGGGCTGGGGATCGCGCGGCGGCCGCGCCGATGACGGCCTGCCCGTTGGCGAGGGCCGTGACGGCCGCGGGGGCGGAGCGCACCTGGACGCCCGCGCCCCGCGGGGCTATCATGCGCGCCCGATGAACCTCGTCATCGTTGGGGGCGGCGAGATCGGCGCGCAGATCGCCGAGGCCCTCCACCGCAGCCACAACGTCACCGTGCTCGACGTCGACGCCGAGCGCGAGGACGCCTTCCACGCGATGGACGTCCGCTTCGTGCGTGGCAACGGCGCCGACCCGGACGACCTGCGCGCGGCGGGGGCCGACAAGGCCGACGCGTTCGTCGCCTGCACCCTCAACGACGACATCAACGTGCTCTCCTGCCTGGCCGCCAAGGGGCTCGGCGCCAAGGAGACGATGGCCTTCGTCACCCGTCAGCGCTACGTCGACGCCTTCCGCCCGCGCGGCGCGATGCAGTCGATCGGCCTCTCGATCGACCGCATCCTGTGGCCCCAGCGCACCCTGGCGCAGCAGATCGTCGACATCGTGCGCGTGCCGCGCGCATTGGACACGGGGCACTTCGCAGGCGGGCGCATCACGATGGTGGAGTACCGCCTCGAGCGCGGCGACCCCTTCCTCGACCAGTCCCTCCTCGAGGCACGGCTGCCGGACGACGTGCTGGTGGTCGGCGCGATCCGCGACGACGTGTTCACGGTCCCCTCCGGGACCACACGGCTGCGCGAGGGCGACAAGGTCGTGTTCATGGGCACGGCGGAGGCGATGCGCCGACTGGAGGCGCGCTTCACGCCGAGCCGCCGACGGCTGCGGGTGGCGCTGATCGGCGGCGGCAACGTCGGCTTCATGGTGGCCGAGCAGCTGCAGGACCTGGGCGTCGACGTGACCATCGTCGAGAACAACGACGCGCGCACCGACAAGCTGGCGGCGCTCCTCCCCAAGGTGCTCGTGCTGCGCGGCGACGGCACCGACCTCGAGCTGCTCGAGCAGGAGCGGCTGGAGGACGCCGACGTCATGGTCGCCGTCAGCAGCGATGACGCCACCAACCTGCTGGTTTCGCTGCTCGCCAAGCAGCTCGGCATCCCCAAGGTGATCACCCGCGTCGGACGCGCGCGCAACCGGCGCCTGTTCGAGCGCGTCGGCATCGACGCCCCCCTGACCCCGCGCACGGCAGCGGTACAGGAGGTGCTCAACTGGCTGAAGATCGACGAGGTCGACCACCTGGCCACCATCGAGGACCGGGCGGAGGTCATGGAGGTCACCTACCCGTACGACGCCGCCCCGGGGGAGGTGCGCACGCTCGGGGCACCGCCGAACAGCCTGATCGGCGCCATCCTGCGCAAGCAGAAGGTGGTGGTGCCGCGGGGCGACACGGTCATCCAACCGGGTGACCACCTGTTCCTCATCACGACGCCCGACAACGTCGACAGGGTCGCGCACTGGCTGGAACGCCAGGAGCGCGGCCAAGAGGCCTGACGCCGGTCGTGTCGCCCCATCGAGCACGCGGCCGCTTCGCGCCGTACGTCCTCGGTACCGCGCTGCTGGCGCTGGCGGCCGTGCTCGCGGCGTTCGCCGCGGGGGCCGCCGTCGCGAGCGAGGACCCCTGGGGGTTCGCGCTGGCGGCCGCCATCGGCGCGGGCATCGGCCTGCCGCTGCGCTGGGTGGGCCGCACCGGCAGCGAGCCCACCCGCCGCGAGGCGCTGGTCGCGGTCCTGAGCCTGTGGCTGCTGTTCCCCCTCGTGGGCCACGTGCCGTACGTCGTGTCGGCCGGCATGACGCCGCTCAACGCGCTGTTCGAGGCGATGTCGGGCTTCACCGCCACCGGCGCGACGGCGATCACCGACTTCGACGCCGTCCCCTCGTCGCTGTTCCTCTTCCGCGCGTTCAGCCAGTGGGTCGGCGGCGTCGGCATCCTGGTGCTGTTCATCGCCGTGTTCCCGCAGCTGGCCATCGCCGGCCGACAGATCTTCCACACCGAGATGCCCGGCCCGACCGAGCAGCGACTGACGCCGCGCCTGCGTCACACCGCGGGCATCGTGCTGTCGGTGTACCTGGCCCTGTCGCTGGTGTGCGGCATCGCCTACGTCATGGCCGGGATGCCCCTGTTCGACGCGGTGGCGCACGCCTTCACCACCGTGGCGGCGGCCGGCTTCAGCCCGCAGGCGCGCAGCTTCGAGAGCTACCACCCGGCAGTCGATTGGGTGGCCATCGTGTTCATGACGCTCGCCGCCGTGAACTTCGCGCTGCTGTGGCGCGCCTTCGGCGGCCGGCCGCGCGAGCTGCTGCGCGACCCCGAGCTGCGGGCGTACGTGGTCATCGTGCTGCTGGTGGGGACGCTGGTCACCGTGCAGATCGCCCCGCTGTACGTCCCGGGCGAGGCCGTGCGCCACGGCTTCTTCCAAGTGGTGTCGATCATGACGACCACCGGCTACGCGTCGGTGGACTACGACGCCTGGCCCGACGCCGCCCGGGCGCTGCTGGTCGCGCTCATGTTCATCGGCGGCAGCGCCGGCTCGGCCGCCGGCGGCGTCAAGGTGGCGCGCTGGCTGATCATGGCGCAGCACACGGCCCGCGAGGTGCGGCGGGCCCTCCACCCGCGCGCCGTGCTGCCGCTGCGCGTCGGCGACCGGCGCATCGGCGAGGAGGTCGTGCGCGCGGTCGCCGCCTTCATCGCGCTCTACACCGTGCTGCTCGGGGTCAGCGCGATGACGGTCGCGTGGCTGGGGGAGGACCTGACGACGGCCTTCACCGCCGCCGCCGCGACGATCGGCAACGTGGGCCCCGGGCTGGGCCTCGTGGGCCCCATGGCGTCGTACGCCGAACTGCACCCGGTCAGCCGCGGCCTGCTGATCTTCAACATGTACGCCGGCCGGCTCGAGATCGTCACCGTCTTCGTGCTCGCCACGCCCGGCTGGTGGCGCCTGCCGCGCGCACGGCGGCCGGCGGATCTGCCCCCAGCGCCAGCGATCGGTCGTCGCCATGGTTGACCGCGACGGCGCCCTCGGCACGACGACCTCGCCGGGCCCACGCGGCCCGAGCGGCCGCGGGCGAACGGCGCCCCTCGTCATCGGCACCGTGCTGGCGGCCATCGGCCTCATGTTGACCGTCTTCGGCGCCTTCGCGGCTCTCCTGGGCGAGCCCACCGCGGGCTACGTCGTCGGCGTCGTCGTCGGCATCGGGAGCGGGCTCGCGCTGCGTGCCTGGGGCCGTCCGGGCTCGCCGGAGAACCGCCGCGGCGAGCCGACCCGGCGCGAGGCGCTCGTCGCGCTCCTCGCTTCGTGGGCGCTGGTGCCCGCCCTCGGCGCCCTCCCGTTCGTAGGGGCCGGCGTGCTGGGGCCGCTCGACGCCTACTTCGAGGCGATGTCGGGCTTCACCACCACGGGTGCGACGATGATCACCGACTTCTCGGCGGTGGGCCCGGTGCTCTTCATGTGGCGGGCCTTCACCCAGTGGGTCGGCGGCATCGGCATCATCGTGCTCTTCGTCGGACTCTTCCCGCAACTCGCCATCGCGGGCCGCCAGCTGTTCTTCGCGGAGGCGCCGGGGCCCACCGAGGAGCGCCTGACGCCGCGGCTGCGGCATACCGCGTTCGCCCTGCTGAGCGTATACGGCGCGCTGACGGTGGCCTGCGCCATCGCCTACGACCTCGCCGGCATGCGCACCTACGACGCCGTGGCGCACGCGTTGACGACGATGTCGGCCGGCGGATTCTCGCCGCACGGCCGCAGCTTCGAGGTGTTCGCGCCCGTGCTCATGTGGGTCGCCGTCGTCTTCATGTTCTTCGCCGGATCGAACTTCGCGCTGCTCTACCGCGGGCTGGCGGGCCGCACCTGGGCGATCCTGCGCGACGTCGAGCTGCGCTCCTACCTCGCCGTCGCGGCCGTCGTGACGGTCGCCGTGGCGGTCGTCCTGGGGCTCGACGGTCTCCCGGCGGCCGACGCCTGGCGGCATGGTGCCTTCCAGACGATGTCGATCCTGACCTCCACCGGCTACGCCTCGGCCGATTTCGGCGTCTGGTCGGAGCGCAGCCAGGCGCTGCTGCTGCTGGTGGCGTTCATCGGCGGCTCGGCCGGCTCGGCCGCCGGCGGCGTCAAGGTCGCGCGCTGGGTCATCTTGGTGCAGCACACCAGCCGCGAGGTGCGCCGCACGATGCACCCGCGGGCGGTGCTGCCCGTGCGCATGGGCGGCCGCGTGGTGCCCGAGGACGTGCAGCGCTCGGTGGCCGCCTTCATCACGCTCTACCTGTCGCTGTTCGCGCTGTCGACGGTCGCCCTGGTGCTGCTGGGCGAGGACTTCACCACGGCCTTCTCGGCCGCCATCGCCTGCCTCGGCAACATCGGCCCGGGCCTCGCCGCGGTCGGGCCCATGGAGAACTTCGCGGGGCTGCACCCGGCGGCCAAGGGGGTGCTGATCTTCTGCATGTACGCCGGCCGCCTCGAGGTCGTGACCGTGTTCGCGCTCGTCACCCGCGCCTGGTGGCGGCGGCCGCGCTACGACCGGGGGTTCCCGGGGTGAGGCGGGGGCAC
This sequence comes from Trueperaceae bacterium, assembly GCA_019429025.1. Taxonomy (GTDB): domain Bacteria; phylum Deinococcota; class Deinococci; order Deinococcales; family Trueperaceae; genus JAABTL01. Next base: position 5,437 of record JAHYJQ010000220.1, read on the forward strand.
GGTGCGCGGGGCGGCGACGTCCCCGTCACCCGCCCACCCGACGGCCCCAGCGCCGCCGCCCCGGCCACCGCCGCAGCTCGCTGACCAGCATCGCGACCAGCACCAGG
>JAHYJQ010000221.1 GCA_019429025.1 Trueperaceae bacterium
CCGGTGGGCGCTGACCCGCCCTTCGCGGCGCTCTTCCCCGGCCAGGGCTCGCAGGCCGTCGGCATGGCCCGGGCGCTCCACGACGCCAGCCCCGCCGCCCGCGCGACCCTCGACGCCGCCGAGGCGGCCCTTCCCGGCCTGCTCGCGCTCATGTGGGAGGGGCCTCCCGAGACCCTGCAGCTCACCGCCAACCAGCAGCCCGCCCTGGTGGCCGCCGGCGCCGCCGCCTACGCCGCCTTCCTCGAGGCGGGCGGCCCGCCGGCGGCCTACGTCGCCGGCCACTCGCTCGGCGAGTTCACCGCCCTGGTGGCCGCCGGCGCGCTGGCCATCGGCGACGCCGTGCGCCTGGTGCGCGCCCGCGGCGAGGCCATGCAGACCGCGGTGCCCGAGGGCGAGGGCGCCATGGCGGCGATCCTCAAGCTCGGCCGCGACGAGGTCGAGGCCGCCGTCGACGCCGTGCGCGCCGAGGGCTTGGTGGTCGACGTCGCCAACCTCAACGCCCCGCAGCAGACGGTGATCTCCGGCAGCGCCGCCGGCGTCGCCGCCGCCGCGGAGCGGCTCAAGGCCGCCGGCGGCAGGGCGATCCCGCTCAAGGTGTCGGCGCCCTTCCACTGCCGCCTCATGCGCCCGGCGGCCGACGCGCTGCGGCCCCACCTGGCCGCCGTGGAGCTGCGCCCATTCGCCGCGCGCCTGGTCGCCAACGTCACCGCCGAGGTGGTCGAGGACCCCGAAGTCGAGCGCGGCCTGCTGCTCGAACAGGTCACCGCGCCCGTCCGCTGGGTCGAGACGCTCCAATGCCTGCACGGCCTCGGCGTGCGCCGCTTCGTCGAGTTCGGCAGCGGCAGCGTCCTGACCGGCCTGGTGGGGCGCACGCTGGCCGACGACGACGTCGAGGCCCTCGCCGCCGCCGACCCCGAGGGCGTCGCGGCGGCCGTCCGCAGCCTGGCCGCCGCCGGCGGCGACACCCCCTCCGAGGAGGCGACCGCATGACCCGGACCCCCGACCCCGCGACCACGCCCGCCCAGCGCGTGGCGCTGGTGACCGGCTCGAGCCGCGGGCTCGGCCGCGCCGCCGCGCTCACCCTGGCCGCGCGCGGGCACGCCGTCGCCGTCCACTACACCCGCGGCGAGGACGCCGCGGCCGAGGTCGTCGCCGCGATCGCGGCCGCCGGCGGCCGCGCCCAGGCCTTCGGTGCCGACGTCGCCGACCCGGACGCCTGCGCGGACCTCATCCAGCGCGTGACGGCCGGCTTCGGCCGCCTGGACGTGCTGGTCAACAACGCCGGCGTCACCCGCGACACGCTGGCCCTGCGCATGAAGCGCGAGGACTGGGAGACCGTCATCGACACCGACCTCTCGTCCGCCTTCCACCTGTCGAAGGCGGCCCTGCGCGGCATGCTGCGCGCCGGTTGGGGCCGCATCGTCAACGTCAGTTCGGTGGTGGCGCTCATGGGCAACGTCGGCCAGGCCAACTACGTCGCCGCCAAGGCCGGCCTCATCGGCCTGACCAAGGCGCTCGCGCGCGAGTACGCGGGCAAGGGCGTCACCGTCAACGCCGTCGCGCCCGGCTTCATCGAGTCCGACATGACCGGCGGCCTGCCCGACGAACTGCGCGACGCCTACCTCAAGCAGATCCCCGTCGGCCGCTTCGGCCGCCCCGAGGAGGTCGCCGCCGCCATCGCCTACCTCGTGTCCGACGACGCCGCCTACGTCAACGGGCAGACGCTGACCGTCGACGGCGGCATGGTCATGGCCTGACGTCCCCCTTCGCCTTGCGGCGTCAGCCGACGCCTTGCGGCGTCAGCCGACGCCTTGCGGCGTCGGGGAGAGTGTGCCATCATCCCGGTGGCCGCGCCCGGCGCCGCCCGACACCGCCGCGCGTCGCCCCAGCCCGAACGACCTCTTGCGACCGCAGCCAAAATCGAAGTGCTACAGTGCGCGGGACCCGAGCAGCACGCTCCAACCCGCCTGGAGGAGGATCCCGTGGACGAAGCCGCCATCCTGGAGAAGATCAAGGAAGTCGTCGCCGACAAGCTCGACGCCGACCCCGCCGACGTCATCGACACCGCCTCGTTCGTCGACGACCTGGGCGCCGATTCGCTCGACGTCGTCGAGTTGATCATGGGGCTCGAGGACGAGTTCGGCATCGAGATCAGCGACGAAGAGGCCGAGGGCATCCGCACCGTCGGCGACGCCGTTCGGTTCATCGCCAGCCGGAGCTGAGTCTCGTCTTGGGGCGCTTCGCGCCCCACGGCGAGCCGCGTCCGCGTACCGGTGCCGCGCCCTGGCCGCCGAAGCCTTCCGCGGACGGAGGTAACCCCAACATGCAACGCGTCGTCGTGACCGGCATCGGCCCCGTGACCCCGATCGGGGTCGGGGCCGACGCCTTCCTCGAGGGCCAGCACCAGGCCCGCAACGGCATCCGCACGATCACCCGCTTCGACACCAGCGACCTGACCGTTCACATCGCAGGCGAGGTCGACGTCGACGTCGAGGCGTACATCGAGCGCAAGGAGGCCCGCCGCATCGACCGGTTCGTGCAGTACGCCCTCATCGGCAGCGAGCTGGCCATCGCCGACGCCGGCCTCAGCGAGGACGACGTCCGCGGCGAGCACGCCGGCACCTGCGTCGGCAGCGGCGTCGGCGGCCTGTGGAGCTGGGAGCAGCAGTCGCTCATCCGCGCCGAGCGCGGCGCGATGCGCATGAGCCCGTTCTTCATCCCCAGTGTCATCGCCAACATGGCCAGCGGTCACGTGGCGATGCGCTTCGGCCTGACGGGCCCCTCGAGCTCGGTCGTCACCGCCTGCGCCTCCGGCTCCGGCGCGATCATCGACGCCATGCGCATCATCCAGCGTGGCGAGGCCGAGATCATGCTCGCCGGCGGCGCCGAGGCCCCCATCACCCCGATGGGCATCGGCGGCTTCGCCATCATGAAGGCGCTGTCGACCCGCAACGACGACCCGGCGGGCGCCAGCCGCCCCTTCGCGGCCAGCCGCGACGGCTTCGTCGCCGGCGAGGGCGCCGGCATGCTGGTGCTGGAGTCGTACGAACGCGCCAAGGCCCGCGGCGCGCGCATCTACGCCGAGGTGCTCGGCGGCGCCACCAGCGCCGACGCCCACCACATCACCGCCCCCGCCCCCGGCGGCGTGGGCGCGGTGCGCTGCATCCAGTGGGCGCTGCGCGACGCCAAGCTCGACCGCGAACGCGTCGGCTACGTCAACGCGCACGGCACCAGCACGCCCGCCAACGACCTCAACGAGACCCTGGCCTTCAAGGCCGTGTGGGGCTCGGCGGCCGCCGTGCCACCCGTGTCGTCGACCAAGTCGATGACCGGCCACATGCTCGGCGCCGCCGGCGGCGTCGAGGCCATCGCCACCGTGCAGGCCCTGCACCACGGCGTGCTGCCGCCGACGCGCAACCTTCACGACCCCGACCCCGAGCTCGACCTGGACTACATCCCGCACACCGCCCGCGAGCAACAGGTCGAGATCGCGCTGTCGACCAACTTCGCCTTCGGCGGGCAGAACGCCACGGTGGTGTTCGGGCGGGTCTAGCGGGCGCGTCAGGCTGCGGGTCAGGTGTGCACGCGAGCGCGCACCTCGACGTCCAGGTCCAGCAGGCCGGCCATCACGCCGCACGTCTCCACGGAGCCCGCGCCGCGGCAGCGGGCGCGGAGCTCCTCGAGTTGGGCCCGCAGGTGCTCGAGCGCCTGGATCTGCTCGCAGACGTGGGTGAGGTGGTCGTCGATCACCCGATCGATGGCGCTGCAGTCGCGGGCCGCACCGTCCAGTTGGGCGAGGAGCGTCCGGATCTCGTCGCGCGACAGGTCGAGCGCGCGGCACCCCCGAATCGCCTGCAAGCGCGCGAGGTGCGTCGCCTGGTACCGCCGGAAGTTGCCCGCCGTGCGCTCGGGTGCAGGCAGGAGCCCCACCTGCTCGTAGTAGCGGATCGTCGCGACGCTGCAGCGTGCCGCCCGCGCCAGTTCTCCGATCTGCATGCTCGCCCCCCTTTCGACCCTTGACTCTACAGCCGCTCGAGGGTGTCGAGTAGGCCCATGGAGACCGAGGCCGTCGGCGTACCCGCCGAAGCCCGCCTGACCACCAGCCGGATGCGGATCGAGCAGATGGACTGCCCGACGGAGGAGGCGCTCATCCGCAAGCGGCTCGGTCGGATGCCCACGGTGCGGGGGCTGGGGTTCGACCTGGTCAACCGGGTCCTCACGGTCGACCACGACGAGGGCGCCGGCGCCACGGTCGCCGCGGCGATCCGCGACCTGGGCATGACGCCGACGGCGATCGCGCCGACGGCGATCGCGCCGGCGGCGGCCACCGCACCGGCGGCCGCGAGCTCGCCGTCGCCCTGGGTCGGCCAGCCGAGCATCCCGACCCTCGTGGCCGCGGGTGTCCTGGCGCTCGCGGCCGAGGCGCTCCACTGGGTCGACGCCGCCCCATGGGCGTCCGTCGCCCTCGCGGTGGTCGCCATCGGCCTCGCGGGTCCGACGACCTACCGCAAGGGCTGGATCGCGCTGCGCCACGGTGAGCTCAACATCAACGCGCTGATGAGCATCGCCGTGACGGGCGCGGTGGTCATCGGCGCCTGGGCCGAGGCCGCGATGGTCATGGTGCTCTTCACGCTGGCCGAACGCATCGAGGCGGGCTCGTTGGATCGCGCCCGCCGCGCCATCGCGGACCTCCTCGACCTCGCGCCGGCGACCGCGACCGTGCGCGCCGCCGACGGCCACTGGGCGGACGTCGACGCCCGCTCCGTGGAGGTCGGCACGGTCGTGCGCGTCCGCCCCGGGGCGCGCATCCCGCTCGACGGCGTCGTGCTCGCGGGGCGCTCGACGGTCGACCAGGCGCCGATCACCGGCGAGGGCATGCCGGTCGACAAGGGCGAGGGCGACGTCGTGTACGCCGGCACCGTCAACCAGGCGGGCGGCCTCGACTTCCGCGCCACCGCCGCCGCGGACGGCACCACGCTCGCGCGCATCGTGCGCGCGGTCGAGGAGGCCCAGGGCGCCCGGGCGCCCACCCAGCGCTTCGTGGACCGCTTCGCCCGGGTCTACACGCCGTTGGTGGTGCTGTTCGCCCTCGGCGTCGCGGTCGTCCCGCCCCTGGCGTGGGGCGCCGGCTGGACGGGCTCGGCGTACCAGGCGCTCGTGCTGCTGGTGATCGCGTGCCCCTGCGCGCTGGTGATCTCCACCCCGGTGACGGTCGTCAGCGGCCTGGCCGCCGCCGCGCGCAGGGGGATCCTGATCAAGGGGGGCGCCTTCCTGGAGCGCGGGCGCGACCTGCGGTGGCTGGCGCTCGACAAGACGGGCACGCTGACGCATGGTGCGCCCGAACGGACGGACGCCGTCGTGGTCGCTGCGCGCGCGGGGGTCGACGCGATCGGCATCGCCGCCGCGCTGGCGGCCCGCTCCGACCACCCGGTCTCGCGCGCGATCGCCCGGGCCGGTGCGGAGGGAGCGCGGGCGGGCGCGGCGGGCGCGCCGGCCGGCGCCGAGGGCGCCGCGGTCGACGTCGAGGG
>JAHYJQ010000222.1 GCA_019429025.1 Trueperaceae bacterium
GAGGCCGGGGGGGCCGGTTCCCGCGGCCGCCTGCTCGGGGCCCTGCTCGCGCGCGCGCCGGTCCGCCCGTGGGCGCCGCCCGACGTCGGGCACGTCGCCCTCTTCGCGGTCGCCGAGGCCGAGCGCGGCCACGGCGTCGGCGCGGCGCTGTGGGAAGCCGCCACCGCGGCGCAGCGGGCGCGCGGCCGACGGCGGCTGCGCATCGGCGCCGACCCGGAGCGCCTCCTGCCGGGCGTGCCGCTCGGCGCGCCGGCTTCCACCTGGCGCTTCCTGCGCGCCCGCGGTATCCGGCCGGGCGGCCTGGAGGCGGACCTGTGGCTCCACCTGGCCGACGGCGCGAGCGACGCGTTTCCGCTGCCCGCCGAGGTCGCCTGCGTCGACGACGACCCGGAGGCAGCCGTCGCCTTCGTCGAGCGGGCCTTCCCGGGGCGCTGGGTCGACGAGGTCGCCCGCGCCGCGGCGGCCGGGACCGCCGTGCTGAGCCTCCGGCGCGCGGGCGTCACGCTCGGCTTCTGCCTCGCGCAACGGCCCACGGACGCCGTCCCGGGACCGGGGCTCACCTGGACGGCGCTCGGCCCGTGGGGCCCGCTCGACCCGCACACCGGTGGCCTCGGCCCCCTGGGGATCGACGCCGCCGCCCGCGGCGGCGGCCTCGGGCTGGCGCTGGTGGCGGCGTCGGCGCGCTGGCTGCGGGCCCAGGGGCTGCGCGCCGCCATCATCGACTGGACGACGCTGACGGCGTTCTACGGACGCCTCGGCGCGAACGCATGGCGCGTCTACCAGCGCGCGGAGGGGGAACTGTGAGCGAACGAAGCGACCGCGTCACGGCCATCGCCGGCCTCAGCACCGAGGGCGTCGACGCCGCCTTCGCCGACCTCGACACGCTGCCGACGGCCGGCGTGCTGGCCGCGCTGGTCGCCGGGCAGCGGCGGGCGATCGAGGCGGTCGCGGTGGCGCTGCCCGAACTCGAGTGGGCCGCCGACGGCATCGCGGAGCGGCTCGCCGCCGGCGGTCGCCTGGCGTACGCCGGCGCCGGCACCTCGGGCCGGCTCGGCTACCTCGACGCCGCCGAGCTGCCCCCCACCTTCGGCTTCGACCGCACGGTCGTCCTGCTGGCGGGTGGCGAGGCCGCGATGTCGCGCTCGCTGGAGGGCGCCGAGGACGACGCGGACGCGGCCCGTCAGGCGGTCGCCGCCGCCGGCATCGGCCCCAGCGACGCGCTCGTCGGCATCGCGGCCAGCGGCCGCACGCCGTACACGGTCGAGGCCGTGCTGGCGGCGCGCGAGGCGGGCGCCTTCACCGTCGGCATCGCCAGCGTCGCCGGCTCGCCGCTGCTGCGGGCCGCCGAGATCGGCGTGTGGCTCGACACCGGCCCCGAGGTGCTCGCGGGCTCGACCCGCCTGGCGGCCGGGACGGCCCAGAAGGCGAGCCTCAACCTGCTCTCCACCACCGTGCTCGTCCACCTCGGCGGCGCCTACGGCAACCTCATGGTGGGCATGCAACCGACGAACGAGAAGCTGCGCCTGCGCGCCGAGGCGATGGTGGCGCGGGCGACCGGCGCCGACACGGCCGCGGCCGCGGCCGCGCTTGGCGCGGCAGACGACGACGTGCGGGCTGCCATCGTCATGCTGCTCGCCGGAGTGGACGCGGCCGCGGCCGCGCACGTGCTCGCCGAGCACGGCCAGCGCGTCCGCGACGCCGTCGCCGCCTTGGGCGTCAGCGCCAGGCCCCGCTAGGTCCGCCGCGCCAGCGGGGCCTGGGCGCCGCCGGGTCGTCCGGGTCGGGCGGGCGCGTGGCGAGGACCCGCGCGAGGTCGTCCAGGTCGAAGCGCGAGGCGAAGCGCGTCTTGAGCGCCCACACCTCCAACGCCCGACGAAGGTCGGCCGGCGCGCGCGACGGCGGGCGCCGGGCACGCCGCAGGTAGGCGTCGGCGCGGGCGACCGCCAGGTCGAACAGCTCAGCGCGTTCGTTGAACGCGGCGCGTTCGGGAAACGCGGCGCGGTCGCTCGCCACCGGTCAGCCGCCGTTGCCGCGCACGCGTGCCTCGTACCCCGCCGCCCGCAGCACGTCCGCGGCGCGGCGCTGCTCGTCCAGCGTCTCGAACGCCAGCCGCAGCGCGCCGCCGGCCTCGCGGATGCCGAGCACCTCGATGTCCTTGACGTTGACCTCGGCGTCGCCGAGCGCGGCGGTGATGCGCGCGAGCTGGCCGGGCCTGTCGGGCACGGCGATGACGACTTCGAAGCGGCTCGGCATGAGGCTGCGGCGCACCACCGGCAGGGCGTCGCGCGTGCGCTTGGCGGCCTCGGCGGCGTCGAGCAGCGCCTCCGGGTCGTCGAGCCGCTCGGCCAACGCCGTCAGCGCCCGCCCGAAGCGGGCGGCGGCCTCGCGCACGGCGGCGCGGTTGGCGACCACCATGTCGCGGCTCATCCGCGGGCTGCCCGACGCCACGCGGGTGAGGTCGCGGAAGCCGCCCGCGGCCAGCAGCATGAGCAGCTCGCGCTCCTCCGCCTCCGCGACGAGGTGCGTGAGCGCCACCGCGGCGAGGTAGGGCACGTGCGAGACGGTCGCCACCAGGCGGTCGTGCAGCTCGGGGTCGACGACGATCGCGTGCGCCCCGAGCGCCACCACGATGCGCTCCACCAGCGCCAGGGCCTCCGCGTCGGTCGCCGCCGTGGGCGTCAGCACCCACACGGCGTTCTCGAGCAGCGCGGCGTCGGCATGGAGCACGCCGACGCGCTCCGAGCCCGCCATCGGGTGGCCGCCGACGAAGCGCAGCTCGCCGGTCAGGGACGCGACGACGTCGGCCTTGGCGCTGCCGACGTCGGTGACGACGCAGTCCGGGCGCAGGAAGGGGGCCATCTCGCGGGCGAGCCGCACCAGGCTGCGCGCCGGGGCCGCGAGCACGACCAGGTCGGCCTCGCCGAGCCAGGGCCCCGCCTGCAGCCGCGCCTCGTCGATGATCCCCAGCCCGCGGGCGGCGTCGAGCACGGCCGGGTCGAGGTCGAAGCCGACGACCCGGCGGGCCAGGAAGCGCTGCTGCAGCCCCAGGCCGACCGAGCCGCCGATGAGGCCCACGCCCGCCAGCACCACGGTGCCGACGACCGGGGCCGGTCGCGCGCTGGGGTCGGGCGCGGTGGCGGGCGCGGCGCTGGACACGGCCGTCAGAGGGGTTTGCCGACCGCCGCGGCGACCTGCCGCAGCGACGCCATCAGCGCGCCGAACTCGGCGTCGTCGAGCTGCTGGGCGGCGTCGGACTTCGCCTCCTCGGGGTGCGCGTGCACCTCGACGATGATGCCGTCCGCGCCGGCCGCGGCGGCCGCGAGGGCCAGCGCGGGCACCAGCGGTCGCCGGCCCGCGGCGTGCGACGGGTCGACCCACACCGGCAGGTGCGTGAGCTCCTTCAGCACCGGCACCGCGGCGATGTCGAGGGTGAAGCGGGTGCTGGTCTCGAACGTGCGGATGCCGCGTTCGCACAGCACGACGTTCGGGTTGCCCTGCGAGAGCACGTACTCCGCCGCCTGCAGGAACTCGGCGATCGAGGTCGACAGGCCGCGCTTGAACAGCACCGGCTTGCCGCTGCGACCGGCCTCGGCCAGCAGCGCGTAGTTCTGGCTGTTGCGCGCCCCGATCTGCAGCATGTCGGCCGTGGTCGCCACCGTCTCCACCAGCTCGGGCGCCGTCACCTCGGTGACGATCGGCATGCCCGTCACGCGCCGCGCCTCGGCCAGCAGCTCCAGCCCCTCGACCCCCAGCCCCTGGAAGGCGTACGGGCTGGTGCGCGGCTTGAAGGCGCCGCCGCGCAGCACCTGGGCGCCGTGCCGATGGGCGATCTCGGCGGCGGCCAGCAGCTGTTCGCGGGACTCGACGCCGCACGGCCCGGCCGCCACGGTGAAGCGGCCCGCCCCGGTGACCACGTCGCGGATGCGCACGGTGGAGTCGTCGTGGCGGAACTCGCGCGAGGCGAGCTTGTAGGGCTTGGTGATGCGCACGACCGTCTCGACCCCGGGCAGCGCGCGCAGCTGCTCACGGATTTCCTCCGTGGGCGCGGGGCCGATCGCGCCGATCAGCGTGCGCGACTCGCCCTCGCTGACGTGGGGCGTGAAACCGAGCGCGCGGACCTCGGTGAGCACCCGTTCGCGTGCCTCGGGCGCGGCGCCCTTCTGCATGACGACGACCATGTCGGCTCCTCTGGGCGGGTGCGCCGGCGTCTTCGCGCCGACGCGCCGTGGCGTCGACGCGCGCTAGCGCCGGCCCGCGCCCGATGCCGCGGAGTCTATCAGCCGAGCGCGGACCGGCAGGCGTCCAGGAAGGCCCGGAACGGCGCCCGCTGGCCGGGGTGCGTGGCGTAGCTCATCTCCGGGTGCCACTGCACGCCCAGCAGCCACGCGCCACCCTCCGCCTCGACCGCCTCCACGATCCCGTCCTCGGCGTGCGCGACCGCGCGCAGCCCGTCGCCCAGGCGGTCGAGCGCCTGGTGATGGTAGGAGTTGACGTACACGGCGTCGGCACCGAACGCCGCCCGGACCCTGGAGCCCTCCGCCAGAACGACACGGTGGTGGGGGAGCCCGCCGCGGTCGGCCTGCGAGTGCTGCAGGCCGCGGCCGAGCGCGGGCACGTGCTGGTGCAGCGAGCCGCCCTCCGCGACGTTGATCAGCTGGATGCCGCGGCAGACGCCGAACACCGGCTTGCCGGCCTCGCGGGCGGCGCGGTACAGGGCGATCTCGAAGGCGTCGCGCTCCGGGTCGACGACGCCGAGGTCCGGCTGCGGCGACTGGCCGAAGCGCTCCGGGTCGATGTCGGCGCCGCCGGAGAGCAGCAGCGCGTCGGCGTGGGCCACCGCGTCCGCGGCCGCGGCGGGGTCGAGCACGGGGGCGACGAGGGGGAGGCCTCCCTCGGCCTGCACCGCCAGGGCGTAGTTGCGGCCGGTGAACACGCTCTCGCGACGCAGGCCGAGGTCGACGTTGACGGTTCCGGAGCTGATGAGGACGAGCGGGCGGGGGGCCATGATGGGCGCCAGTGTAACGGGCGCCCGGAGCCCCCGCGCGTCCGCCGGCCGCGGCTGCGAGCGCCCGGGTCGCGCGGAGGCGCATGGCGCGCTAATCCAGCGCCCGCAGCAGCACGAACTTCAGGTAGCGGCTCTCGGGGAAGCCGAGGCGCTCGGGGTGGTCGGGCGCAGCGCCGAAGCGGCCGAGCACGTGCAGGTCGCGGCCGGCATCGGCGGCGGCGTCCGTCAGCACGTTGAGGAACTCCGCCTCCTGCAGGTGCGCGCTGCACGACGAGGTGCCGAGCACCCCGCCCGGCGTGAGCAGCCGCATGGCCCTCAGGTTCAGGTCCTTGTAGGCCGCCATCGCCCGCTCCAGGTCGCGCGCGCGCTTCGCCAGGGCGGGCGGGTCTACGCTGATGGCCGCGAAGCGCCGGCCTTCGCGCTCGAGCGCGCGCAGGGACTCGAAGGCGTCGGCGCGAGACACCTCGGGACGCGGCAGGCCGTGGCGGGCCGCCGTGGCGGTCGCCACCTCGAGCGCGCC
>JAHYJQ010000223.1 GCA_019429025.1 Trueperaceae bacterium
GGCCACCGCCCCCACGAGGGCGGCCGCAGCGACCGTGGGCGCCCCCACCACGGCGGCGGCCGCCGCGGCGCCCGCGGACAGCGGCAGCAGCGCGCCCAGCGTGGCGCCGATGACGGCGCCGCGGTACGCGCCCGCCGGCCGCGGGGCCAGGGAGCCCCAGAAGGCCCAGGTCGTGCGCCGCGCCAGGCGCGGCGCCAGGAGCGCGAGCACCGCCGGCGGCAGCAGCAGGGCCGCCACGCCGAACACCGACATGACGCCGACCTCGGGGGCCAGCGCGCGCCAGGAGATGGCCGTCAGCGGCAGCATCGCGGCGACGACCCACAGCCACGGGTCGCGGGCGAGCTCGCGCCGGTGCAGCGCCTCGAAGGAGAGCGGCCGCGGAGCGGTCACACCAGCGGCACCCAGGGCCGCGGGATCCCCAGCTCCAGCACCTCGTCCCAGGTCAGCACGCTCGGCTCGACCAGCCGCTGCGCCGCGGCGAAGGCGAGCGCCTCCGATGCGTCCCCGAAGGCGGCCAGGCCGCCGCCCATCGGCGTGCGCAGGCGCGGGTGGTGGAGCAGGGTCGCCGCCTCGGCGGGCCGCCAACTCGCGGCGGCCTGGGTCGAGGCCACGCGGTCGGCGAGCCAGGCGGCGACCACGACCGGCACCGCTCCGGCGTGCCCGTTGAGGTGGTCGGCGAGGCACTCGATCGCGTCGTAGACGAGCGTGCGGCCGCCGTCCGTGCGCGCCTGCGCGGCGAAGCGGGCGTCGACCACCGCCATGCCGCACGCGGGGCAGCGGTCGTCGCCGATGGCGACCGCGCGAGGCTCCGGCTCGGCCGCTTGGGCGACCGCGCGGCCCACCAGCGCGAGGCCGACGTATGCGGCCAGCCGTCGCAGGGCCGCCCGGCGGGTCAGCGCGTCCCCGGCCATCCCCGCGGCCTCAACCGAGCTGCCGCTGCAGCAGCGGCACGAGGTTGGCGATCGGCAGCGGGGCGAGGTCGGCCAGCAGCGTGAGGTCGAGGTAGCGCCGGCGGCCGAGCTGCGCGCTGCGCGGGGCGACGAACGCGGCGGCGTCGGCCTGCCGCGCGAAGGCGCCGACCTTGGCCATCATCGACGCCGGCAGGCGTTCGGCCCACAGGAAGGTCGCGCCGGCGGCCGCCAGCAGCTCCGCGTGGGTCGGCGGCTCGGTCTGGTCGTACGCGGCGACGTACAGGGCGGCGCCCTCGCCGTCGACGACGCCGTGGGCGTACGCCCAGCCCAGGGCGCAGCCGATCGACTCGAAGTGGCGCGCCCCGCCCTCGAACGCCCATTGGGCGTAGGTGCGCTCGCGGAAGCCGGCGCCCTGCGGCGCGGCCGGCGGCGTCGCCAGCGTCATGTCGCAGAAGGCGCAGCGGCCCTCGGCCCAGGGGATCGCGTGCGCGTCGGGCCTCCCCGTCGCGGTGCCGGCCGGCGGCGGGGTCGCGCCGGAGGCGGGCGCCATGCCCGTGGCTGGGCCGCCGCCGTGCTGGTGGCCATGCTGCATCTGGGCCTGGACGGTGGTCGCGCCGCTGGCGACGACGAGCGCGCCGGCGGCGAGGGCGCCGAGGCGCCGGATGGCGCGGCGGCGATCGGGATCGAAGGTGGCATCGGGGACGGGCTCGGGGTTGCGGGGACGCACGGGGGGCATGGGTACCTCTTCGCCTGGACGGGCGGCGCCGGGGGGGCGCGCCGGGTCGCGACGGCGCGGAGCCGACGCGTTCGGTTCGGTGGGTTCGGGGTCGGGCGCGTTCAGGCCGGCGCGGTGCCGGCGGCCGTGCGGTCCAGCGCAGGCGGGTCGCGCCCCAGGCGCGTGCGGCCCGCCCGCGGACGCGGCGCGCTCGGCCGGCGGCCTGCACGTCGGCACCGGTGGGCGATCTCGGGGCCCGGGAGTGGCGACGCGACGATCGCCGGGGCGCCGACGCCTCCCACCTCGAGCAGTCCGTGCGCATGATCGGGCGCGCCGGCGGGGTGGGCGTGGCCCACCTCGGGCAGGGCGGCCGCCAGCGCGACGGCCGCGGTCGCCTGCAGCAGCAGCACGACGAAGGCGGCACGGGCGCCGCAGCGCAACGCACGGTTCAGGCGCGCGACCATGGACGCCACCCTACGCCACGCGCCGCGATCTCGCGCGGCCCCGGCGACCCGTTCTGTCCCTACCCGAGTTCGGTCGGCCCGGATAGCCTGGAGGCCGCTCGTGCCTTTCTTCACGAGCGCCTGCTCGCGCCCCCGAGCCCAGCACGGTCGCGAGCGAACACGGAGGAACGCATGCCCACCATCACCACGGCCTCACTAGGCAACGGCGCTTTCGAGTCGCAGATCGGCCGCCACCGGATCGTCACCGACGCCCCCCAAGGCATGGGCGGCGAGGACCGCGGCCCCGAGCCGGCCCAGCTCTTCGTCGTCTCGCTCGGCGCGTGCGTCGCGGCCATCGTGCAGGCCTACTGCGCCGCGCACGAGCTCGACGACCGCGACCTGCGCGTCGAGGTCGACTTCGAGAAGACCGGCGAGCCCGCGCGGCTCCAGCGGATCCTCGTGCGCATCGCCGTGCCGCACGCCGACATGTCGAGCGACCGCCTGCGCACGGTCCTGCAGCGCGTCGCGGAGCACTGCCCGGTGCACGAGACGATCTCGACCCTCGACGCCATCCGCTTCGAGTTCGAGGGCGAGCGGGGCGCCGGCGCCACCGACTGACACCCCGGGCCGCGCTGAAGCTCAGTCGCGGACGGCCGCGCGTCGTTCGACCGCGACGCCGCGCCGCCCCGCCAGCGTCAGCACCACCGCGCCGACCGTCAGCGCGGCGGCGGCCACCCCGAACAGCGCGCGGTTGCCGAGGGCGTCCATCAGGGCCCCGGCGGCCCCCGGTGCGACGATGGCGGCGCCGGAGCCGAAGAGGTAGTACAACCCGGTGTAGAAGCCGATCCGGTCGCGCCCGCCCTGGTCCGCCACCAGCGGGTAGGCGGGCACCAGCACCAGCGCCCAGCCCGCGCCGGCCAGCGCCATGCAGGCGACCAGCAGCGAAGGCGGCGCGACGGCGGCGGCGACGAGCGCCGCGGCGAGCAGCAGCGCCCCGCCGCGCATCGTGCCCAGCTCGCCGAAGCGGCGCCCAGCGACGCCGGCGGGCAGCGCGAGCAGGACGAAGGCGGCGCTGGCGGCGCCGAGCAGTCGCCCGGCCTCACCGCCCGTGAAGCCGAGGGTCTCGGTCGCCAACACGCTGAACTGCGCCTCGACGGCCGCGAAGCCGAAGAAGCAGAAGAACAGGCCGAGCAGCAGCCACGCCGGACCGCGGTGCGCGGCGTCGGCCAGCTCTCGCAGGTCGCGCAGCAGCCCGCGCAGGACGGGCGCCTCGTCCTGCACGGCACCCCGCCGCACGAAGGGCGGGTGGCGCTGCGCGCTGCCGAGCACCACCACCAGCGACGCGAGCGCGAGCAGCGCCGCCGCCGCGAACGGCACCCAGCGGGCCGCGTCGTAGGCCGGCGCGATGACGACGAGCGCCAGCACCCCGCCCAGCGCCCCCATCAGCGTGATGATCCCGTTGCCCGCCGCGCGCTGCTCGGGCGCGACGTGGTCGGGCAGCAGCGCGACGAGCGGCGCCCGGTAGAGCGTGATCGCCAGCAGGAAGACGACGTCGAGCGCCAGCAGCGTCCACAGGGCCGTCGCCGCCCACGGCAGGCCCGCGAAGGTCAGCGCGGCCAGCGGCACCCCGGCCAGCAGGAACGGCAACCGGCGCCCCCAGCGTCCGTCGACGCGGTCCGACCACGCCCCGACGACGGGGATGAGCAGGATCGCCACGACGTTGTCGAGCCCCATGATCGCGCCGCGCAGGGCGCGGCTCTCGACGAAGTCGCCGAGGAGCAGCGGCATGAACACGTTGTAGGTGCCCCAGATGGCCGCCAGCGCGAGGCCGCCGGTGCCGATGCCGATCAGCCGGGCGACGGGTAGCGTGCGGGGAGCGGCCACGGCCTCAGGCTAACCGTCGCGGCGAGGCGAGCGGCCCGCGGACGCCGGCGCCAACGGTTCAGGGCACGTCCCAGCGCACCGGCAGCGCCTCGAGGCCACGAAAGCCGGGGAGGAAGCGGTACCTGAGCTCCTCCTCGGGCACCGCCAGGCGCAGGTTCGGCAGCCGCGCCAGCAGCGTGGTCAGCGCGCCGTCGCTCACTCGTCCGCCTCCTCGTCGCGGTCGTGAGCGACCGGGACGGCGGGGGTGAGGGCCGAGATCTCGGCGCGCATCTCGGACGTCATCGTGAACGTAGCGGCCGCCAGGGAGGGCGCGAGCTGCTCGAGGTTGCGCGCCCCCAGGATCGGCGCGGTCACCGCCGGGTGCGACCGCACCCAGGCGACCGCCAGCGTGGCCGGGTGCACGTCATGCTCGGCCGCGTACGCGACGAAGCGCTGGGCGACGTCGGACGCGAGCGCATGGGCGTAGCGCTGGCGGTACTTCGGCTTGTCCACCAGCCGCCCCTCGGTGACGACCGTGCCGGGGAGGTAGCGGCCGACCAGCAGGCCCGCGCCCAGCGGGCTGTAGGGGATGACGCCGAGGCCCTCCGACGCGGCCAGAGGCAGGATCTCGACCTCCGCCTGGCGCTTGGCGAGGTTGTACATGGGCTGGATGACCTCGAAGCGCGCCACGCCTTCGCGGGCGCTGATGCCCAGCGCCTTGGCGATCTGCCAGGCGGCCCAGTTGCTCACCGCCGGGTAGAGGATCAGCCCGCGGCGCACCAGGTCGTCGAGCGCACGCAGCGTCTCCTCCATCGGGGTGACGCGGTCGAACTTGTGGACGAAGTAGACGTCCAGCCGGTCGCTGCCCAGCCGCCGCAAGCTCGCCTCCACCTCACGCACCACGTGCCGGCGCGACAACCCGCCGTCGTTGACGTCATCGCCCATGCGCCCGTACACCTTGCTCGTCAGCACGATGCTGTCGCGCTCGCCGGCGATCAGGCGGCCGACGATCTCCTCGGAGCGGCCCCGGTTGTAGACGTTGGCCGTGTCGACGAAGTTGATGCCCGCGTCACGCGCGGCGACGTACATGCGGGCGGACTCGGCCTCGTCGGCGTCGCCGCCGAAGGCCATGGTGCCGAGACAGAGGGACGAGACGCGCACGCCGGTGCGGCCGATCAGGCGGTGTTCCATGCGCCAGCCTAGCCCAGGGGCGTCCTGGCTCCGGGTGGGTCGGGCACACACACGCACGGCGCTCCGGTCCACCCTTGCCGACGGCCCGAGCGGGAGCACGCGCGAAGCCCAAGAACCCTCACGAAAGCCTGCTGTAACCTGCCGCCGTGGATCGCCGACGCTTCCTCACCTACGCGGCCGTGGTCGCTGCGACCGGCGCGACGGGGTGGTCCGCGGCCCAGGTCTCGGGCACCTACGGCTTCGACGTGGTGCGCGTCAGGGCCGGGCTCGCGGGCCTGCGCGCGCCGCTGCGCATCGCCTGGCTGACCGACCTCCACCACGGGCAGTACGTCCGCACGGCGTCGGTGCGCGCGTGG
>JAHYJQ010000224.1 GCA_019429025.1 Trueperaceae bacterium
CAACCTGCACGCCGAGATCGACACCGGACCGGGCCAGGGCCGGGAGGCCTGGTGAGCGCCGCGGCGGTCCCCGAGCGTGGCGACGCCGTGTGGCTCGACGTCCCGCCGCGGTCCGGCCACGAGCAGGACGGCCGCTGGCCGGCGCTGGTCGTGAGCCCGCACGCCTACCAGGCGCGCACCGGCCTGGCCCTCGTCTGCCCCATCACGCGGCGGGCCAAGGGGTACCCGTTCGAGGTGGCCCTGCCGGCCGGCCTCGCGGTGGAGGGCGTGGTGTTGGCCGATCAGCTGAAGAGCGTCGACTGGCGGGCGCGGCGTTCATCGTTCATCGCCAGGGTGCCCGACGAGGTCGTGCGGTCGGTCGGCGGGCTCGTGAGCCGCCTGCTGCCCTGACGCCCACACGAGACTCGTGTACACTATGGTCGTGTCATCCTCGGGGAGCCGCATGCGGAACATCACTTTCAGCGCCGATGAACGACTCATCGAGGCGGCCCGAGACCGTGCCCTCAGGGAACGGACCACGCTGAACGAGGAGTTCAGGCGCTGGCTGCAGGCGTACGCCCTCCGCGAGAACCGGGCGCAGACCGCGATGGCGACGATCTCCGAGCTCCAGACGAGACTCCGAACCGGTGGCCGGCGGTTCACGCGGGACGAGATGAATGAGCGCTGACTTCATCGACACGAACGTGTTCGTCTACTTGTTCGACGAGACGGATCCGCAGAAACGCGGCATCGCTGCGGAAACCGTCAAGCAGGCCATCGAGCGGGGTACGGGTGCGATCAGCTACCAGGTGGCCCAGGAGGCGCTGAACGTCCTCACTAGCAAGCTGAACGCCGCGCCAACGGAAGCCCAGCGCTTCCTCGATGACGTGCTCTCGCCCCTGTGGCGTCTCGGGCCGAGTCCCGAGCTCTTCGAACGCGCCCTCGAGATCCGAGCGCGCTACGCCTTCGGCTGGTACGACGCGCTCATCGTCGCGTCCGCGATCGCGTGCGGCAGCGAACGGCTCCTCAGCGAGGACCTGCAGCACGGTCAGCGCATCGGTCGCTTACAGATCGTCAACCCTTTCGCCACCACTCACTGAGCCCGGCGCGACGGGACGCTCGATCGACCCAGAATCCTCGCGACCCGCCCGCCGCCCTACCGCCTCACCAGGGGAACTTGACGCCGACCCGGACGCCGGGGAGGCCGATGACGCCCGCGCCGAACCCCCACAGCAGTTCGCCGCGGATCTCGGCGAAGATCGCGAGCTCGCCGAGGTCGACATCGACGCCACCGATGCCGGCGCCGAGGGCGCCGAACCCGACGTCGATCGCCCCAGCACCGCCCGCGCCCACCGCGAAGAGCCCGGCACCGGCACCCGCGTAGGGCGTCCAGCGCTGCGCCTCTTCGCTCACGAAACGCCACAGGACATCGGTGCTCAGGGCCACCCCGAAGGCGCCTCCGCCGCCCGCCACGATCGCAGCGCCGCCGAGGTTGACGCGCAGGTCGACCGCGGGCGCGATCAGGTCCTCGAAGCCGAGGTGACCCGACACGAGCACGAAGGGCAGGCCGGCCGAGACGGCGCCGTACGACTGCGCCGAGGCCGCGCCCCCCAAGATGACGAGCGCCACGAGCATGCCGCGCCAACGGGTCCGCATGGCAATCCTCCTTGGATGCTGGCATTCTAGCGGACCGTGAACGCTTTCGCCCCCGCATCGCCGCGCGACCGGTCAGGTGCGTCGCCGCGGCGCGTCAGGCCGCGGCGCCCACCGCCTCCGCGACGCGCCCCACGACCGCGTCCCGCAGCCGCCCCGCGTCCTCCTCGCCGTCGGCCTCGACGTAGACGCGCATCTCCGGCGCGTTGCCCGACGCCCGCAGGTGCACCACCGCGCCGCTGGCGAGCGTCATGCGCACGCCGTCCGTGCGGTCGACGCCCGCGACCTCGGCGGGGAGCCAGCCGGACGCGGCGGCGGGCAGCCCGGAGAGCAGCCGCGCGACCCGCTCGCGATCGACCTCCTGCAGCCGGCCCGACGCCGTGAAGCGCGGCGGCAGGTCGGCCCGCAGCTCCGAGAGCGCCACGCCACGCACGGCCGCCTCGGCCAGCAGCGCCACGATCGGCAGCGCAGCGTCGCGCGTCGGCAGCGGCGCGAGCGTGACGCCGTCGCGCTCGATGGGATCCTGCAGCAGGAAGCCGCCGTTGGCCTCGTAACCCGCCACCGGCCCGCCCGCATCGGCCGCCAGCGCCCGCATGGCCTCGATCACGTGCGGCGACCCGATGCGGGTGCGGACCACGGCGTCGAACCAGCCGGCACGGTCGACCACCGTGTTCGAGTTCACCGGCGTCACCAGCCGCCGCACGCCGAGCCAGCGGGCGGTGAGCGGGCCCAGGAGGTCTCCGGCGATGAAGCGGCCGCGCTCGTCGCAGATCCATGGGCGGTCGCCGTCGCCGTCGGTCGACACGACCGCGTGCAGGCGGTGCTCGGCGCACCAGCGGGCGGCCATGGCCTCGTCGGCGGGGCTGACGGCCTCGGTGTCGATCGGCACGAAGGCGTCGCTGCGCCCGAGCGGCATCACGTCGGCGCCGAGGCGGGCGAGCAGCGCCACCAGCAGGTCGCGCCCGACCGCGCTGTGCTGGTAGACGCCGACGCGCCGGCCGCGCAGCGCGCGCGGCGACACCAGTGCCCGGTAGCGCATGATGTACGCCCGCTCCACGTCGCGGTCGAAGGCGTCGGGCCTCAGACCCTCGCGCCAGCGCGCCAGCGCGACCGCCAGCATGGGCGCGCCCATGCGGACCTCAGCCGCTTCGATGCCGCCGATGCCGAGCTCGTCGCGCTTCAGGACCTCCCCGTCGGGCAGGTAGAACTTCACGCCGTTGCGGTCGAAGGGGATGTGCGAGCCGGTGACCATCACGGCCGGCAGCCCGCGCGCGAGGGCGGCCAACGCCAGCGCGGGCGTCGGCACCGGCCCCGCGACCACCACCCGCAGCCCCTCGGCCTCGAGCCCGGCGGCGACGGCGGCGGCGATCGCGGGACTGCTCGGGCGCAGGTCCCAGCCGAGCAGGCAGGCCCTCGTCGGCGCGTCGACGGCGCGCAGGTGCCGCGCGAACGCGCGCGCGTAGCCGCTGACCACCTCGGGGCTCAGGTCCGCCACCAACGCCCGCAGGCCGCTGGTGCCGAAGCCTACGGACGGGAACGCGTCGCGAAGCTTCGTCATGGCCCCATCGTCGCATCGCTTACCGGCCGGGTCCGGCGCCCGGGAGACGCCCGCCGCCAGGGAGCCACCCGAAGGGGTATCGTCCGCCATGACGCAACGACCGTTCGCCGCGGTCATCATGGCCGGCGGCCAGGGGACGCGCTTCTGGCCGCTCTCCACGCCCACGCGCCCCAAGCAGTTCCTCGACCTCGAACGCACCGGCCGCACCCTGCTGCAGGCGACCTACGACCGGCTGCTGCCCCTCACCGGCGGGCCCCAGGGCATCTACGTCGCCACGGCGGCCCGCTACCGCGAGCTGGTGCGCGACCAGCTCCCCGATCTGCCGGCGGACCAGCTGCTGGTGGAGCCGAGCCCGCGCGACAGCGGCCCGGCGATCGCGCTCGCGGCCCTCACCATCCACCGGCGCACGGGCGGCGCCACCCTCGGCTTCTTCAGCAGCGACCACCGCATCCCCGGCATCGACGCCTTCCACGCGGCGGTGCGGCAGGCGATCGGGCTCGCCGAGGCCGAACGCGGCCTGGTGGCCCTCGGCATCGCGGCCACCCACGCCTCGACCAGCTACGGCTACATCCAGCGCGGGGAGCCCGTCGGCGACGGCTTCCGCGTGGCTCGCTTCATCGAGAAGCCCAACGCCGACCGTGCGCGGGAATACCTCGCCGACGGCGGCTTCGACTGGAACGCCGGCATCTTCGTCTGGCGCAGCGACGTCATCCTCGAGGAACTCGCCGAACACGCGCCCGACATCGCCGGCCCGCTGCTCGCCGCGGCCGACGACGCGCTCGACGGCGTCTTCCCCACGCTGCCGCGTCGCAGCATCGACTACGCCGTCATGGAGCACACCCGCCGCGCCTTCGTCGTGCCCGTCGACTGCGGCTGGGACGACATCGGCGACTGGGTCGCGCTGGAGCGCCTGCTGGACCGCGACCCCGACGCCAACACCGTCGTCGGCAACCACGTCGGCCTAGAGGCCCGCGGCAACGTCATCTACACCGACGGGCCCGATGACGTCGTCGTCACCGTCGGCGTGCACGACCTGGTCGTCGTCAAACACGGCAACACCGTGCTGCTGGTGGCCAAGGACCGCATCGGGGAGCTCAAGCAGGTGCTGGGGGACGAGCGGCTGGCCGACATGGCGGGCTGACGCCGGGGGGACCCCGCCTACGGCGTCGACGCCTGCGGCAGCAGCGTGACGATCGCGTCGCCCGCGTCCGCGGCGTCGCCCAGCACGAGCTGGTCCAGCGCCGCGTCGAACGTCCACGCCGCGACGTTCCAGCCGCTGCTCAGGGCGACGTCGACGACCACGTTGCCGACGCAGCCGGCGCCGACCGTCGCGATCGCCACGGGCCGATCGGCGTAGAGCCACACCAAGAAGCGCCCGGCGTGCGCGTACACGTTGCCCGGGTCGAGCGGCGTCTCCGTCACCAGCGCCAGCGCCAGGCCGGCGGCGCTGACGCCATAGAGGCCGGGGTACGTGCCCTTGTCGTCGAACCAGTGGCCGCTGACGCGGGCGTCCACCGGGTCCGCCGTCAGGTCGCAGTCGGCGACGCCGCGGACGTTGTACAGGAAGTCGTCGGCGGGCGCCAACACGCCGGCGGGGAGTTCGGCGGCGGCGGGCAGCGGCAGCCGGAAGCTGCCGTCCGCGGCCACCGGGACCGTCCCGGTGGCGTACTGGCCGGGGCCGATCTCGATGACCTCGGCGGCGCCGACCGACGTCTGGACGAGATCGAGATCGACCAGGGTCAGGCCCACGCCGAGCACCGGCGCGCCGCTCGCCTCCACGGCCGTGCCGACGATCGCGCCGGCGCCCGGCGAGGACTCGCTGCAGCCGACCAGCAGCGCACACGCGCAGATGACGACGACCCAACGATGGCGGACCATGCGCGACCTCCTGTGACCCCGGCGGCCTACGACCACGATGGACCCGCGCGCCCCCGGGCGGCGTGCGCGACCTCACGAGCGGGCGATACGCGCGTCCGCTGCTAGGCTGGGGCCGACCATGGCCCACCCCATCGACCTCCACCACGCCGGCATCCCCGAGGCCATCGCCAGCTACCTGCTCGACCTCGGCGGCGGCGCCTTCGCGCTGTTCGACCCGGGACCCGGCAGCACCCTGCCGCGGCTCGAGGCGGGCGTCGCCGAGGCCGGCTTCGAGCTGGCGGGCCTGACGCACGTGCTGGTCAGCCACGTCCACCTCGACCACGCCGGCGCCGCCGGCGCGCTGGCACGGCGCACGGGCGCCCCCGTCCCCTGCCACCCGCGCGCGGCCCC
>JAHYJQ010000225.1 GCA_019429025.1 Trueperaceae bacterium
CGCCGCGGCGCGCCGCGGCGCGCGGCTCGGCGGAGGGGACCGACGGCCGGCCGCCCGACCGGCGCGAGCGCAGCGGCAGGGCGCGGGCGGTCGAGGGCGCGTCGGCGTCGGTGGCCGCCTGCTGCGGCGTCTTCAGGGTCTGCGGCTGCGGCGCGTTCAGTCCGGCCACGACCTCGGCGTCGGGCGCCACCTCGGGCATCTCCTGGTCGCCTGGGAGCAGGTCGATCTGGCGGTTGACGGGGTTGGCGTAGAGGATCCGGACGTCGACCCGGTCGCCCATCCGGTAGCGGGTCCGCGTGTGCTTCCCCATGAGCATGAGGCTGTCCTCGAGGAAGACGTAGTAGTCGTCGTCGAGTTGCGACACGTGCATGAGGCCCTCGATGCCGTTGGGCAGGGCGACGAACACGCCGAAGTTGGTCACCCCCGCGACGGTGCCGGTGAAGCGCTCGCCCACGTGCTCGCGCGCCCACACCGCGTGGAAGTACTTGCTCAGGTCGCGCTCGGCCTCCTCGGCGGTGCGCTCGCGCTCGCTGACGTGGTCGGCCAAGGCGGGGAACTCGTCGATCCAACGCCCCTGGACCGCCTTCGTCAGCTTCTTGCGCAGCCGCGCCCGCAGCACCCGGTGGACGATGAGGTCGGGGTAGCGCCGGATCGGGCTGGTGAAGTGCAGGTAGTGATCGAAGGCGAGGCCGAAGTGGCCCAGGTTGTCGGCCGCGTAGCGCGCCTGCTTCAGCGAGCGCAGCAGCAGGACGCTGACCATCTGCTGCTCGGGCTTCCCGGCCGCCTGCTTGAGCACCTTCTGCAGGTCGGCGGGCGACGGGTCGTCGAGATCGACCTCGTAGCCGAGCCGCTGCAGCGCCTTCTGGAGGGTGCGCACCTTCTCCTCGCTAGGGTCCTCGTGAACCCGGTACAGCGCCGGCACACCCGCGTCGTGCAGCTCCTTGGCGACCAACCGGTTGGCCAGCAGCATCATCTCCTCCACCAGCCGGCGGGCGGCGTTGCTGCGGACGGGCGTCAGGTGCAACGCGCCGCGGTCATCGACGTCGACCTTGGCCTCGGTGAAGTCGAAGTCGAGGGCGCCCGCGCCCATGCGCTGCGCCCGCAACACCTCGGCCAGGTCGAGCAGCACCTTGACGTCGCGCTCGAGCTTGCGCTTGCCCTCGGGGAGGCGGTCGCCCTCCGCAAACGCCTGAACGTGCTCGTAGGTGAGGCGCGCGTCGCTGCGGATGACGGTCTCCGCGAAGCGCACGTCGTGCACCGTGCCGTCGCGGTCGATCTCGACGAAGCACGACAGCGTCAGGCGATCCTCGCCCTCGACCAGCGAGCAGAGGCCGTTGGACAGCGCCTCGGGCAGCATCGGGAGCACCCGGCCGGGCAGGTAGACCGAGGTGGCGCGCGCCTGCGCGGCGACGTCGAGGGCGGAACCCTCGGTGACGTAGTGGCTGACGTCGGCGATGTGCACGCCGATGCGGTAGCGCTGGGTCTTGCCGCGCCCGCCGGTGCGCTCCACCGAGAGGGCGTCGTCGAAGTCCTTGGCATCGGCGCCGTCGATCGTGAAGGTCGGGACCTCGCGCGTGTCGCGCCGGCCCTTGTACGCGGCCTCGGGCACGGCGCCGCCCAGCGCCTCCGCCTCGGCCACCGCGTCCGTCTCGAACGCGTCCTGCAGGCCGTACTTGACGATGACCGCGCGGGTCTCGACCACGGGATCGTCGGCCTCGCCGAGTACCTCGTCGACCTCGGCGAACGGCTCCTTGTCGCCGGAGGCCTCGGGCCACACCATGCGGCCGACGATGCGCGTGCCGGCGGACAGGGTGCCGACCGAGTCGGGCGCCAGCAGCACGCGCTCGCGCAGCCGCACGGAGTCGGGGCGCAGGATGGCGTAACCGCGGGCGTACTCCAGGGTGCCGACCACGCGCTCGTGGCCGCGGGCCACCACCCGGACCACCTCGCCGGCGGGCTTGCCGTTGTCGAGCGTGCCGGGATCGGGGCGCGCCATGACGCGGTCGCCGTCCCAGGCACCGGCCAACTTGTCGGAGGGCACGAACAGGTCCTTCACCGCGCGGTCGTCCGCGATGACGAAGCCGTAGCCCCCGGAGGTGACCTGCAGGCGGCCCGCCAGCAGGTTCATGTGCTTCGGCAGCCCGTAGGTCCGCCGCCGCGTACGGATCAGTTCGCCGGCGTCCACCAACTCGCCGAGTACCTCCCGCAGGGCTGGCCGGTCCTCGACCTCCAGCTCCAGCTGCTGCTGCACGTCGTGGACGTGCCAGGGGCGCTCGGGGTGGTGACGGAA
Source organism: Trueperaceae bacterium (assembly GCA_019429025.1). GTDB lineage: Bacteria > Deinococcota > Deinococci > Deinococcales > Trueperaceae > JAABTL01. The sequence goes on from JAHYJQ010000225.1 coordinate 2,291, forward strand.
GAACTCCAACACGTGCTCACGGTCGATCGTGGCCATCACCGGCGAGCATAGCGCGCCCGCCGGCCGCCCCGTGTCCGATGGCGGCCGGCGGTGCGCCTTGACCGCACGCATCGGGCGGGCGACGATGGCGGACGTGCCGGCCGTGCGCGCGACGAACTCGGGGGACCCCTGGCGCCAGGCGCGCGTCGTGGGCCACCAGCTCGGGGCCTGGGCGCTGGCGAGCCTGGCGGCGGGTGCCCTGCTGCTCGTCGTCGCCGGCGGGGCCGCCGGGGCCGCGGCCGCCACGCTGCGAGCGCTGGCCGTCCAGTGCATCGCATGGGGCGCCATCGACGGCGGCATCGCCGCGTTCGGCGAACGCGACCGGCGACGCCGCATCGCCCGCGGGGAGGCCGACGACGCCGGCGCGACGGCGGCCTTCGGCGCGCGCCTGCGCCGCCTGCTGCGGATCAACGCCGGGCTCGACGTCGTCTACCTGCTGGTCGGGGCCACGCTGCTGCTCGCCTGGCGCACCCCCGAGGGCCTGGGGCATGGCCTGGGCGTGCTCATCCAGGGCGGCTTCCTGCTGGGCCTCGACGCATGGCACGGCTGGGGCCCCTGGAGCGGGACGTCACGCGCCGGCGCCGGCGACACGCGAGGGTGAGCCGCGACCGACGGGCGGGCCGGGTCAGAGGCTGCGGTCGATCTCCCGCTGCGCCAGGCCGACCAGCGCGTCGCGCGACGGCGAGGGCACGAACGCGTCGAGCGCCGCGATGGCGTCCTGCGCCTGGGCCTGGATGACCGACGCGGCCGCCCGATCGACGCCGTGCGCCCGCACCAGCTCGATGACGCGCTCGACGTCGCCGTCCTCACGCGCGTGGCGGCGCAGGATGGCGCGCGGCTCTCCCACGCCGGCCTCGAGCAGCGCCAGCACCGGAAGCGTGGCCTTGCCCTCGCGCAGGTCGCCGCCGACCGGCTTGCCGAGGCGGTTCGGATCGCCGAGCAGGTCGAGCAGGTCGTCCTGCATCTGGAAGGCGCGCCCGTAGGCGAGGCCGAAGCGCCGCAGCGCGGCGCGCTGGCCGTCGGGGGCGCCGCCGATGAGCGCCGGGGCCTCGAGCGCGGTCGCCAGCAGGGCCGCCGTCTTCCCGTCGATGACGCGCAGGTAGACGTCCATGTCGTAGGCCTCGAGCGTGGCCGCCTGGAACTGCAGCACCTCGCCCTCGCAGATGAGCGCCGCGGTCTGCGACATGAGGCGCGTGAACTCGCTGCTGCCGCTGCCCGCGAGCAGGCCGAGCACGCGGGCGAGCATGAAGTCGCCGGACATCACCGAGACGACGTTGCCGTAGCGGCGGAAGGCGGCGACGGCCCCGCGGCGCGTCTCCGCATCGTCGATCAGGTCGTCGTGCAGCAAGGAAGCGGCGTGGAGCAGCTCCACCGCCAGGGCCACCCGCATGCCGGCCTCGGGGTCGGCGTCGACCAGGTCGGAAGCCAGGAAGGCGAGGGTGGGGCGCAGGCGCTTGCCGCCGGCGCGGACGAGGTCGTCGCCGATCGCCTCGATGAAGGCGACGTCGGAGCGCAGCTCCGACCGCAGGCGTGACTCGAAGGTGGTGAGGCGTTCAGCGACGATGGGCAGCACGGGCTCGAATGCTACCCCGTCACCTCGCCGACCGTCGCGGGCTCCGCTTGCACGTAGTAGGTCAGGCGCTGCAGGCCGGCCGAGAGGTCGACGGCCTCGACGCGCACGTTCTCGGGTGCGGTGACGACGACGGGGGCGAAGTTGAGTATGCCGCGGACGCCAGCCGCCGCCAGCGCGTCGACCGCACCCTGCGCCGCGGCGGCGGGGACCGTCAGGAAGGCGAGATCGATGGCGCGCTCGGCCGCCACCTCGGCGAGCGAGGCGAGCGACTCGACCTGCACCGCCCCGATGCGCCGGCCGATCACGGCCGGGTCGACGTCGAACGCGGCGACGAGTCGGAACTCCTGGCGATCGAAGGCGGGGTAGTCGGCGAGCGCCTGGCCGAGTCGGCCCATCCCGACGATGGCGACGTGCCACGGCCGCGTGAGGCCGAGGATGCGGCGCAGCTCCCGCCGCAGCGTCGCGACCGTGTAGCCGGCGCCGCGGGTGCCGAAGCGACCGAAGTAGGCCAGGTCCTTGCGCACCTGGAAGGCCGAGACGCGCGTCGCGGCGCCCAGGTCGTCGGAGGAGGCCGAGCGCACGCCTTCCTGCTCGAGCTCGGTCAGCACGCGCAAGTAGGTGACGAGGCGGCCGACGGTGGCAGCCGGGATCGCCGACATCAGCGTGGGAAGCTCTCGATCCCCTGGGCGGACAGCTGGCTGCGCACCTCGGAGATCCGGTCGGCCTCGAACGGTCCGACGAGGATCTTGATGAGGCCGTCCTCGCGGATCTCGAACGCCACCAGGCCGAGCGCGGCGAGGCGCTCACGCAGGGGTGCAGCGGAACCGGCATCGGCGAAGGCGCCGACCTGCAGCGATCGCCCGGTCGGCGAGGTCGCGATCGGGGCCACGGCCGCGGGCGCGGCCGCGGGCGTCGGCGCCGGGGTCGGCTCCGCCACGGCCGCGGGGGTCGGCGCGGGGGTCGGCTCAGGCGCGGGCGCCGGCGCCGGGGTCGAAGCGCCCGGCGTCGTGGCGTCGGGCCGGAAGCGGTAGACGACGGGTTCGACACCGAAGCCACCGGCCGCGATGCGCGCCGAGACGCGCTCGGCCTCGCCCTCGTCGTCGTAGGGGCCGACGAGAACGATCGTCAGGTTCCCCTGCGTCCCCGTGAAGACCGGGTAACCGGCGTCTCTGACGGTCTGGGCCAACCGGGCCGCGTTGTCTGGGTTGCCAAAGGCGCCCACCGACACGCGGTACGGCGCCTCCGCGTCGGACGACGCCGTGGGAAGGGGTCCCGCCGTGGCCGCCGGGCTGGGGGCCGGCACGCTCGGGGCGACCGGCGCGGCGGCGCTGGGGGCCGCGGGTACGGGCTCGGCCGCGGGCGGCGGCACGGCGACCGCCGACGGCGCGGGGGCCGCCGGCGCGGGGGCCGCGGGCTCGGGGGCGGCCGGCTCCGGGGCCGCCGGCCCGGTCGGCGCGGCGGCCGCGGGCTCGGTCACGACGTCGGAGCCGTCGGGCGCGAGGACCGAGACGGAGCCGGGCGAGGCGGGCGG
>JAHYJQ010000226.1 GCA_019429025.1 Trueperaceae bacterium
GCCAGGGCGGGGAGGGCGTCGCCGACCGCGCGGCCGGGCGCCGGATGGCGGAGCCTTCGAGGCGAGCCACCGTCGGTGAGCCGCGCGGCCGCGTCCGAGGCCGGCGCCCGCGCGGAGCGGTCGCCGGACGGTGCCTTGGCGACCGCGTCGGTGAGCCGCCGCTCGAAGGCCGGGTTGACGTCGACGATCGCGTCTCGGGCGTCGAGCAGCACCACCGGGTCGCGCATGAGGCCGAAGACGCTGGCGCGGCCGATCTTCCGTCCGAAGGTGCGGTCGAGCCAGTCGCGCAGGCGGTAGGCGATCGCTGCCGTCACGGCGTCAGCCGCCCTCGCTCGCGGCTGCCGGCGGAGGAGACCGGACGCACCCTGTCCTCGTGGGCGGACGGCGTCCACCCGCCCACTGCGCCCATGGCGAACGGAATCGTGGTGGCGCCCCGTGTCACGTCGCCGTAGTGTATGCCGGCCATCGGCGAGGACCGCGATGGCCGGCCCCGCTGGTCCCCGCTCGCGCGGACCAGCGGGCGCGCCCGTGCGCGCGAGCGCCGACGGTCGGCGGCCCCGCCCGTCGCTGGCGGCGACGGGCGGACCGGGTCAGCGCACCTCGGCGCCGTCGGGCATGTCGCGGTCGAGCGTCGCGACCGCCAGGTTGCCGTCGGCGTCCTCGGCCGCGAGGATCATCCCCTGCGACTCGACGCCCCGCAGCTTCACCGGCTTGAGGTTGGCGACGATGACGACCTTCTTGCCCACGAGCTGCTCGGGCGTGTAGTGCTGCTTGATGCCGGACACGATCGTGCGCGTTTCGGGGCCCACGCGGACCGTGAGGACCAGCAGCTTGTCGGCCTTCGGATGCGGCTCGACGTGCTGCACGTGCGCGACGCGGAACTCCAGCTTGGCGAAGTCGTCGATCGTGACCTCGTCCTTGTGCGCCAGCGGCGGCGCGGCCGGCTCCGCCATCGCGGCCGCCAGCGCCTCGAGGTCGACGCGCGGGAAGAGCGGCTCGCCGGGGCGGGTGACGGTGCCGTCGGGCGCGCCGTCCCAGCGGCGGGCGTCGGCCAGCGTGGCGGGCGCGTCGTCCAGGCCGAGCTGCGCGCGGAGCTCGCGCGTCTTCGTCGGCATGACCGGTTCGAGCAGCACCGAGGTCACCCGCAGCGCCTCGACGACCGAGCGCAGGACGGTGCCGAGCTTCGCCGCCTGGGCCGGGTCCTTGGCCAGCGTCCAGGGCTGCTGGTCGGCGACGTACTTGTTCGCCTTGCGCACGGCCACCATGACGTCCTCGATGGCGCGGTCGAACTGCAGCTCGTCGAAGCGCCGGCTGACCGCGTCGGCGAGGCCGAGGAAGGCGTCGCGCAGCGCCTCGTCGTCGGGCCCGAGCTCGCCGAAGGCCGGGACGACCCCCCCGGTGTAGCGCCCGAGCATCCCCAGCGTGCGGTGCAGCAGGTTGCCGAGGTCGTTGGCCAGGTCGGAGTTGACGCGCTCCGCGATGCCGGCCTCGTGGAAGCTGGCGTCGAGCCCGAAGCTCATGTCGCGCAGCAGGAAGTAGCGGAAGGCGTCGTGGCCGTACTTCTCCTGCAGGTCGAGCGGCTTGATGGCGTTGCCGAGCGACTTGCTCATCTTGCGCTCGTCGGCCAACCAGTAGCCGTGCACGTTGAGGTGCGCGTAGAGCGGGATGCCGGCGGCCTTGAGCATCGTCGGCCAGAAGACCCCGTGCGGCTTGACGATGTCCTTGGCGATGAAGTGGTTGACCGCCGGCCAGTAGCGCTTCTCGAGCCCTTCGGTGACGAGGTGCGACCAGTAGTTGATGAGCGCGTCGAACCAGACGTAGGTGACGTGCTCCTCGTCCCACGGCAGCGGGATGCCCCAGGGCACGCGGGCGCGCGGACGGCTGATCGACAGGTCGCCGATCGGCTCGCGCAGCATCGCCAGCACCTCGTTGCGGTAGCGCTCGGGGCGGATGAGGTCGGGGTTCCGTTCGATCGTCTCGCGCAGCCACGGGCGGTACTTCTCCATGCGGAAGAAGTAGTTGGCCTCGACGCGCAGTTCCGGCGGATCGTCGGAGTCGGGGCAGCAGCCATCGACGAGCTCCTTCTCCGTGACGAAGCGCTCCGCGCCCACGCAGTAGAGGCCCGAGTACTCGCCGTAGAAGATGTCGCCGGCGTCGTACACGCGCTGCAGCACGTCCTGCACGACCTTCTTGTGGGTCGGGTCGGTGGTGCGGATGAAGCCGTCGTAGGCGATGCCCATCGAATCCCAGGTGCTGCGGAACTGCCCGGTGACCTGGTCGACGTAGGCCTGCGGGTCGACGCCGGCCGCCGCGGCGGCCTTGGCGACCTTCTCGCCGTGCTCGTCGGTCCCGGTCAGGAAGTAGGTGTCGTCGCCCTTGAGGCGGTGGAAGCGGGTGACGACGTCCACCAGGATCGTCGTGTACGCGTGGCCGATGTGCGGCGCGGCGTTGACGTAGAAGATCGGGGTGGTGGCGTAGTAGCTACCGCGGGCGTCGCTGGGGTCGGGCATGTCGGGTGGTCCTCCGGGGTGGCCCGCCGGGCGGGCTCGTGGGGTGCGGTCGTGTCGCGTCGCGCGTAACGGAAAGGGCGCCGCCTGCGCGACGCCCCGGCCCGTCCCGACGCTGGGCGTCAGGCGGCGGCCGGGCGACGAGGCATGCGACGGTCGCGCGTCATCGCAGGGAGTGTAGCAGACGGTCGGGACGGGCGCCGGAGCGCGCGGCGCTAGCATGGGGCAGCGACGGGACCGGCCCGCGTGCCCACGAGGCGCCGGTGGCGACGGCCAGGGCCCGTGCCGCCGCGGAAGGAGTCCGTCGTGCCCGGATCGCGTCTCGTCCAGTTCGCCCCCTGGTGGCTCGCGCTGGTCCTCATGGTGGGCTGCGGCCCCGACACGCCGCAGCCGTCGCTCACGATCCTGTCGCCGATCGATGGCGCGGTCGTCACCGGCGCACGCATGATCACGGTGCAGGGCGCCGTGGCCAACGCCGTGGCGGTGCGCGTCGCGGTCGGCGACGACGCGCCGCAGGACGCGGTGATCGACGGCGCGGCCTTCTCGGCGACCGTGACCCTGGGCAACGGCGAGCAGACGATCGTGGCGACGGCCAGCGGTCCCGGCGGCAGCGCCAGCGACGCGCTGAGCGTGACCTACCCCTACGTGCCGCTGGTCACCCACCAGGCGGCCGCCGCGGTGCTGGGGGCGCCCGGCTTCGAGGTCGACGTGTCGGGCGACGACACCGCCTCGCCGGGTTCGTTCCGGCAGCCGCGCGGGCGGCCCTGGGTCGAGCCGGACCGGGTGGCGGTGGCCGACTTCCACGCCGCCCAGGTGCTCGTGTTCGAACCCGTGCCCACGGGCGGCGGCGCGGCGGCCTCGTGGTTCCTGGGTTCCGACGACGGCCTGGGCGACGTCGCCAGGCTCGATCCAGGCGCCACCTATGGCCCCACCTCGATCCAGCGCGTCGCGGACCGCTTGTTCGTGCTCGAAACCGGCAACGAGCGCCTGCAGGTGTTCGACCCGCTCCCGCAGGCGACGGGGGCGACTGGCATCTTCGTCGTCGGCAAGGCGTCGTTCGGCGACACGTCGACCGACTGCGCGCCCGCCACCTGGTCGTCCCCCGAGGACTTCCACGTGGGCGGCGGCCGCCTCGTCGTGGCCGACACGGGGCACCACCGGGTGCTGGTCTTCGACGCCGTGCCCACGGGCCCCGGAGCGGTGCCGGACCTGGTCCTGGGCCAGGGGGGCTTCACCGCCTGCTCGCCGAACCGCGGCCTGGGCGCGCCACAGGCCGACTCGCTGCGCGAGCCCTCGGGGGTGTGGACGGACGGCGAGCGGCTGGTGGTCGTCGACGGCGGCAACCACCGGGTGCTGGTGTGGACCAGCTTCCCCACGGTGACGGGTCAGCCGGCGAACCTGGTGCTGGGCCAGGCGACCTTCGCCACGGCCACCCCCGCCGGCGGCCCCTCCGGGTTGTCCAACCCGCTGGCCGTGGACGGCAACGGCAACCAGCTGGCGGTCGCCGACGAGGGCAACGCCCGCGTCCTGATCTGGGACGCGTTTCCGACGCAGGCCGCGCAGCCGGCCGACCTCGTGCTCGGCCAGGCGAGCCTCGCCTCCGGCGCCCCGCGACCTCCGGGTACCCCGCCGACGGACCGGGGCCTCAGCCGCCCGTCCGGGGTGGCGTTCGGCCCCGACAGCCTGGTCGTGCTCGACTGGTACGAGCGGCGCGCGCTCGTGTTCGGTGCGGCGTACTGAGCCCGAGCGCCGCGTCGGCGCTACCATGCGCTCGTGACGATGGGATCCGCCGCGGCCGCCGAGGCCGCCATCGACTTCAAGCGCGCCCGCCGCCGCGCCGACCTGCGCGAGGCGCTCTCCGCGCTCGGCGCGCGCCCGGCGCCGCTGCTCTCCTACGACGACGTCCGCCGGCGGCTGCACGCCGTCGAGAGCCCGGCCCACTACCTCGAGGACGTCCCGCTCGACGCGATCGTCGGCAGCGTCGGCCGCACCGTCGACTTCACCCGCGAGTTCCTGCCCCGCACCGATGCCGACAAGGCGCGCTGGGTGGGGGTCAAGGTCGCGATGACCGGACTGACGGGGACGCCGCCCGTCGAGCTCTACCGCATCGGTGGCGCCTACTTCGTGCGCGACGGCAACCACCGCGTGTCGGTCGCGCGCCAGCTCGGTGCGCGCTTCATCCAGGCCTACGTCACGCCCGTGCACGCGCGGGTGCCGCTCTCCGCCGACGTCTCGCCCGACGACCTCATCATCGCCGAGGAGCACGCGCGCTTCCTCGAGGCCACCGAGCTCGACGTGCTGCGGCCCGGCGCCGACCTGCGCGTCACCACGGCGGGCGCCTTCGAGCGGCTGCTGGACCACATCTCGGTCCACCGCTACTACATGGGCATCGACGAGGACCGCGAGGTCGCGTACCCGGAGGCGGTGGCGCACTGGTACGACACCGTCTACCTGCCGGTGCGCGAGGCCATCCGCTCGGGCGGCGTCCTGCGCGGCTTCCCGGGCCGGACGGAGACCGACCTGTACCTGTGGCTCTCCGAGCACCGCGCCCGCCTGGAGCGCGAGCTCGGGTTCACGCTGCCGAGCGAGTCGATCGCCGAGTCCCTCGGTGCCGGCGATACCAGCGAGCGCCGCGGCCCCAAGGGGCGCGACGACCTGCTGCGGCAGTTCCGCGGACGCGACGACGAGCACCCGGCGGAAGGGGCCTCGATCGTGGACGACCTGCTGGTCGCGGTCCCCGACCTGGAGCTGGGCATCTCCTGTCTGGAGCAGGCGCTGGTCATCGCGGGCCGCGAGCGCTCGCGGGTGTACGCGCTGCACGTGGCCGCCGATCAGGAGGTGGCCGCGGGCGACGACGTCGACGCGCTCCGCCGCGAGGCGATGGCGGCCGCGGAGCGCGCGGGCGTCGAGTTGCAGTTCGCC
>JAHYJQ010000227.1 GCA_019429025.1 Trueperaceae bacterium
CCCGCCGTGGTGGCCGAGATCAAGCGCGCCTCGCCGTCGTTGGGCGCGATCGCCGACCTCGACCCGCTGGCGACCGCACGCGCGTACGCGGCCGCGGGCGCGGCCGCGGTCTCCGTGCTGACCGAGCCGCATCGCTTCGGCGGCACGCTCGCCCACCTGCGGGTGGTGGCCGCGGCGGTGCCGCTACCGGCGCTGCGCAAGGACTTCGTCGTCCACCCGCTCCAGGTCGAGGAGGCCGCGCACGCCGGCGCGCGGGCGGTACTGCTCATCGTCGGTCTGCTGGGCGAGGCGGTCGGACCCTACCTGCGGTACGCGCGGTCGTTGGGCCTCGACGCGCTCGTCGAGGTGCACGACGAGGCCGAGCTCGACGCGGCGGTCGCTGCGGGCGCGCGCTTGATCGGCGTCAACAACCGCGACCTGCGCAGCCTGGAGATCGATCCCGCGGTGGCGCCGAGGCTCATCCAGGCGGGCCGGCGGCTCGCCCCGGGGGCGGCCTTCGTGGCGGAGTCCGGCTACCGCGACGGCGCCGCGGTGGCGCGCCTGGCGGGCATCGCGGACGCGGTCCTCGTCGGCAGCCACCTCGCCGGGAGCGGCGATCCGGGTGGCGCGTTGCGGGCGTTCCTGGCGGCGGCGCGGCGCCCGAGCGAACGGTGCTAGGCTCACGCGGATGCCCCGCCCGACGGCCGATCCCCTCGACATGCTGCTGGACAACGGGCTGCGGATCGTCGCGGCCAGCATGCCCGGGCGCGCCACCGTGAGCGCCCACCTGCGCTGGCCGCTGGGCACCGTGGGCGACCCCGCCGACGCGCAGGGCGTCGCCGTCATCCTCCACGAATGGTTGCAGCGCGGCGCAGGCGACCTCGACGCCCACGCGTACGCGGACGCCTTCGATCGCCTCGGCGCCCGACGTGGGGGAGGCGTCGGTCGCGAGCAGGCGACCCTCGGCGTCGCCTGCCTGGCGCGAGACGCGGCGCACGCGCTGCCCCTGCTGGCGAGCGCCGTGGCGGCGCCGCGGCTCGAGGACGGGGAGTTCGAGGGCGCCCGGCAGCTCGCCCTGCAGGAACTCGCCGCCGCGGCGGACTCGCCCGGGGAGCGCCTGCTGGAGGCCGCCATGGCCGCCCGCTACGTGGGCGAGCACGGCCGTGGCGCGTACGGTGTCCGCGCGCACCTCCGGCGACTGGACGCCGCCGGCGTGCGGGCCGCGGCCCCGTCGCGGCTGGCGCCGGAGGGCGCCGTCCTGGCGCTGGCCGGCGGTGCCGACGCCGAGGCGCTGCTCGAGGCGGCCGCGGGCGCCTTCGCGGGCTGGCGAGGTCACGCCGCGCCGGTACCGACCCCCCGTCCCCGCCCCCGCACGCGGGTGCACCGCGGCGGCCATGGCGGGCAGACGCACGTCGCGCTGCTCGAGTCGGCGGTGCCGCCGCGAGCGGCCGGCTGGACCGAGCAGGCGCTGGCCATGACCGCCCTCGCCGGCGCGACCGCCGGGCGCCTGTGGACCGTCGTCCGCGAGGAGCGCGGCCTCGCCTACGACGTCGGCTCGGCCGTCCACGTGATCGACGGCGACGCCTTCCGCCTCACCCACGCGGTGACCGCGCCCGAGCGGGCGAGCGAGGCGATCGCCGTCCTGCTCCAAGAGCTCGAGCGCAGTCGCGGCGGGCTCGCTGCCGGCGAGCTGCGCCGGGCCCAGTTGCTGCTGAGATCCTCCGTCGTCTTCGAGTCCGAGACGAGCGGCGGGCGCGCGGCCCGACTGGCCAGCGACGTCGTCCGCTTCGGCCACCCGCGGTCCGTCGCGCGGATCGAGGCGGCGATCGATGGCGTCACCCTGGCCGGCGTCAACGCCTTCCTGGCCTCCCGGCCCGCCGTCGACCCGACCGTCGTGACGACCGGCCCGTCGCCCACCGGCGCGTGGTCCGCGTGAGCGTCGGCGGCTTCGACCAGCTGACCCTGCCGAACGGGCTCCGTCTGCTGGGCGAGCGCAGCGACGCGCGCTCGGTCGCGGTCGGCCTCGCCTTCGACGTGGGTGCGCGGGACGAAGCCGCCGACGAGGCGGGCGCCGCCCACTTCCTCGAGCACCTGGCGTTCAAGGGCGATCGCGGCCGTCACGCCGACGACGTCAACCGCGCCTTCGACGAGCTGGGGGCGCGGGTCAACGCGTACACCAGCCACGACCGCACCCTGTTCTACGGCGCGGCCCTCGGCGAGCTGTGCCATCCCTTGACGACGCAGCTGCTGGCGCTGGCGCGCCCGGCGTTGCGGCGCGGCGACGTCGACGTGGAGCGGCGGGTCGTCCTCGAGGAGATCGGCATGGCAGAGGACCGGCCCGAGGACCGGGCCTGGGAGCGCGGCGCGCGCCTCTTCTTCGACGACCACCCGCTCGGTGCGCCGGTGCTCGGTACGCGCGCGTCGCTGGAGGCGCTCGGCCCCTCGCGGCTGCGGCGCTTCCACCGCAGCTGGTACCGGAGCGACCGGGCGCTGTTGGTGGTCACCGGCGCCTACGCCTGGGACGCCTTCGTGGCGTCGGTACGGGCGGCGACGGAAGACTGGACCCCGGGTGGGTCGTCGCGCGTCCACCCGGCGTGGACGCCGCGCCGGGGGGCGGCGGAGGAGCGCGGCGCCGGGTTCGAACGCACCCACCTCGTGTGGTTCGCCCCGGCACCGAGCGCGCAGGACCCCGCGCGGATCGCCGCCGCCCTGCTCGCCCGGGTGGTGGGCGACGATGACAACGGCCGGCTGTTCTGGGCGCTGGTCGAGCCGGGCCTGGTCGACGACGTCGCGCTGTGGTTCGATCCCGCCGACGGGCTCGGCAGCTTCCAGGTGGCTGCCACGACCGACGACGCCACGTTCGAGCTCGTCGTCGAGACGGCCGAGGGGGTGCTGTCGCGCTTCGATCGCGAGGGACCGACGGACGACGAGTGGGCACGCGCTCAGCGGGCCCTCGCCACCGAGGTGACCCTGGCCGCGGAGACGCCGCTGGGGCGCCTCACGGAGCTGTCGGACGCCTGGCTCGACCGGGGCGAGGCCGAGACGGCATCGGCGACGGTCGCGCGCATCCTGGCGACACCGCCGGCGGCGGGGCGGGAGCTGCTGGAGCGCGCGCCGTTCTCGGCGTGCTGGCGCTACGCGCTGCGCCCTGCCGACGCGGGCTGAAGCCGTGGTGAAGGCCGACGGTCGCGCCGCTCATGCTCCCGCGGTTACCCTGAGCGCATGAACGCTTCCGGCCGTCGCCCGCCCACCACCATGCGGTCGGTCCTCGCTGCGCTCCTGCTGGCCGCCGTCGCCGCGGGTTGGACGCAGAGCGGCATCGCCGAACTCGAGGTGACCGCCTACGGGCGGCAGAGCATCGACCTGGCCACGGGCCGGACCGTCCTGGAGGACGGTGGCGAGCTGATCGAGCGCCGCAGCGGCGTGCGCCTCGTCGCGGCCTGGATCGCATACGCCGAGGGCATCGAGGTGGTCGCGCGCGACGTGGCGATCAGCGGCGATGTCGGGCTCGTCGAGGCGCCGCTCGCCGTCATCGATCTCGTCGCCTCGCGGCTGACGGCGAGCGGGGGCGTCGCGTGGCGGCGCGAGGGCCTGCAGGTGACGGGCGAGACGCTGTGGTTCGATGCCGACGCCGGCGTCGTGGGCCTGCTCGGCGGCGTCGAGGCGGTCGAACCGGTCGCGTCGGCCGCCGAGGTGTGGATCGAGCTCGACGGCGGCCGGGTGCTGCTGGTGGGTCCCTACGCGTACACCGACGGCCCGCTGGCGCTACGGGGCGGCGACGGCGCCGGGCTGCAGCTGGAGGCCAGCGCCACCGAGCATGGCGTGACGTACGACGCGAGCACGGCGGTCGACGCTGAGTGGTCTGCGGCGGTGGCCGCGGCGCGCTCGGCCTGGGAGGCGACATCCGAAGAGTGATCCGCGGCCTGGTCCTGGCGTGGGTGGCATGGGCGACGCTCGCCGCGGGCGTCGCGGCGGCGTCCGGCGGGACCGCGCCCGACGTTTGCGTCGCGGTGGACGGCGGCGCAGAGTTGACGGTGGAGGGGTTGGGTCGGGCGGTGTTCGCCGGCCTGAGCACGGACCGCGTTCGCGACGAGGCGCTGCTGAGCGGCGGCGTCTGCGTGGAGTTCAGCGCCATCGGCGGCGTGCTGCGGAGCGAACGGCTCACGGTCTCCGGCCTGGGTGATGGTGTCGCGTTGGCGGCCGCCGACGTCGTGTTCCGGCTCGACGCATGGACGATCGGCGCCGACCACCTCGAGGCGGACGTCGCGGGCGCCGTCCTCGTGGGGGTCACGCTGACGTCGCCGGACGCCGTCGCCCTGGCGGAGAGCTTGCGCGTCGACATGGTGTCCGGGACGATCGTGGCGCGTGCGCTGCGGCTCGTGACGGAGACCCTGTGGCTGGTCGCCGACGCGGCGACCCTCGACGGCGATCGGGTCGCGCTCGACACGGTGGGCCTGACGACCTGCGACTGCCCGCCGGCCGACGCGAGCGTGCGCCTCGAGGCGCGGGCCGCCGAGCTCGAACTCCTCGCGCCGACCGTGACCCTCCACGGCGCCGACCTCGTCGTCGGTGCGCTGCGGCTCGCGCTCAGCGATCCCTGGTCCTTCGATGCCGAGAACCTGTCGCTCCCGCTGCCGCCGGTCTCGGTGTTCGAGGACCCCGAGGGGCGCCGAGGCACGCTCGTCGGCGTGGCCGAGCAGCCGGTCGCGCCGGGCGTGCGGCTCGCGTGGGACGTCGGCCTCGGTGACGAGCGGCGCCCGCCGGACCTGTCGCTGCGCGTCGCCGCCCGCGCCGGCGACGCGAGCGTCGACGTCACCGGCGCCAGCGACCGCCTGCGCGTCGCGTGGCGCGTGGCCCGCCCCGTGGCGCCGGGCTGGACCGTCGCCTACGCCCAGCGGTTGGAGGGCGGCGCCTGGGACGAGCCGGTGCGGGACCAGAGCGTGACCGCGGGTTGGACGCGGACCTGGTCCGGGCCTGCCGCGGGGGTCGCGACCCTCGAGGCCTCCGCGTCGGCGTTCGGTGCCCTGACGGCGCAGACGCTCGCCGGCGCGGAGATCGTCGGGACGCGGGTGGGCGCCACGGCGAGGATCCGCATCGGCGGCGAGCCCGTCGCCGGCTGGCGTCCGGCCGTGGAGCTCGCCGCGGGCGCGAACGGTTACCCGGCCGGCGGCGCCCCCCAGGCCTGGGTGTCCGTCGCGCCGAGGGCCACGCTGACGGTGGGCGCCCTGCGCCTGGACGTCGAGCACCTCTCGCGCTGGGTCTGGGGCGCGTCGCCCTTCGGCGTGACCGTCGACCGCTTGGGACCGCTGCACCGCAGCGACCTGCGCGCCGCGGTCGCGATCGACCCAGGCGAGGGCGCTCTCGGCCCGGGCAGGCTGGCCGCGCTGGTGCGCTGGGACTGGCGGGCCGATCCCCGGCGGCCGGGTCGGGCGATC
>JAHYJQ010000228.1 GCA_019429025.1 Trueperaceae bacterium
GGTCGCCCACGACCTGCGCACCGAGCCCGGCATGTGCGGCAGCATGAGCGGGTCGATCCCCACGGAGGTGGGGCAGCCCCACGTCCACGGCAGCCAGATCGTCGTGGGGGGCTGCGGTCGTTCCTGCACTACGGCGACACCGCCCGGCGGACGGGCCAGGCCAGCATGGGCCATGCGCCGCGCGGCTACGCCTTGACGCTGGGGGTCGGGCTGTCGAACCTCATCCGCGAGTCCGGTGACGGGGCGCGGCCCGACGACGGCGTGGTCGTCACCGACCTCGTGGGGGTCCATGCGGGCGCGAACCCGATCACGGGCGACGTCTCGCTGCAGGACCTGGGCCTGCGCGGCGAGGGCGATGCGGTGCGGCCGGTCGAGAACTTCGCGCTCAGCTTCGACCTCTTCGGGCTGCTCGAGCGCGTGAACGCCGTCGGAGATAGCCTCGAGTGGCGACCCGGCGGCGCTGGGGGCAAGGTGGTGGCGCCCCCGCTGCGCGCCGATGCCCTCTCGTTCGCGGGGGCCTGAGGCCGAGCGCGCGGCGGCCCGGTGGCTGGGGCAGCTCTCCCCTCCCCTGCCGGCGCCTGGGCGCTTCGACGGCCGCGCTGCCGGGCGTGGCGTCGCCACGGCGCCCGCTGCACCCGTGCGCGCACGCACCGTGACACCGTCTAGACGGCGATACGCGCGGTTCGGGACGGATCCGCCGTGCGACGCCCGACGGGCTCGCCGAGTGCGTCGCCGGCTTGCCGCCGCCTCTCCCGCCGCCGACCTCGTTGCCGACCTCGCCGCCGACCTCGCCGGCGGCAGCGGGCGAGGTCGGCGGCGACTACAGTCTGTCGGGCGCGCCGGCCGTAACCTAGGTTCTTGGAGGTGTTCGATGCTCGAGGTGGGCCAGATCGCACCGGACTTCAGCCTGCTCGACCAGGAGGGCCAGACCCGATCCCTGGCGGACGCGCGCGGCCGCTGGGTGGTCGTGTACTTCTATCCGAAGGACGACACGCCCGGGTGCACCAAGGAAGCCTGCGCCTTCCGCGACGATCTCCCCCGCTTCGAGGGTCTCAACGCCGTCGTCTGGGGCGTGTCGGCGGACGATGAGAAGGCGCACCGTAAGTTCGCCGAGAAGTTCGCCCTCAACTTCCCGCTGCTCGTCGACCCGGACAAGGCGGTGCTGGAGGCGTATGGCGCCTGGGTCGAGAAGAGCATGTACGGCAAGAGCTACATGGGCGTGCAACGGATCACCTACTTGATCGATCCGGAGGGCAAGGTGGTGCAGTCCTGGCCGAAGGTCAAGCCAGAGGAGCACGCCGAGGAGGTCGCGGCCGCCCTGGCGGAACTGCAGGCCTGAACCACGCGCGCACGCGCGCAGAAGCGCCTAGGACGTGGCCGACCGGTATGTTGCGGTCGGCTTCGCAGTAATGGTTGGGTCCTGCCATAACGTTATGGCGAGGACGACGCGGGTCTCCCGTGGTCCCGCTCGCCTCGCCGGCCCGGTGCGGCCCAGGGCGGGTTTCGGTGCGGTCCGTAGGCGGGCGCCGACCGCGTGGCCTCGATGGCCGCACGCGATGGGTTGTCGGGCGCAGCCACGGAAGCCCCTGTCCGCCGGCCCTTTGGCCGCCGGGTGCCGGCACCTCACGCGTAGTGGTAACCTCGCACGCTGACGGGCGCGGGCAGGGCGAACAGCCGCTCGGCGCGCAGGGACAGCTGGTAGCCGGTGTCCTCCACCACCACGTCGGCGATGAGGATCGACGCGTCGCGCAGGATGACGCGGTGGAGCTCCCACAGGTCCGGCGAGATGATCAGCTGCCCCCGGGTCGGCCCGTCCTCCAGGACGAAGAAGGCGAAGCCCTTGGCGGTGCCCGGTCGCTGGCGGCCGACGACCAGCCCCGCGGTTCGGTGGCGGCTCTTGCGGGCCGCGCGGCGAAGTTGCCATAACGTTATGGCACCCAGTTCGCGCAGCTGGTCCCGCACGAGGTCGAGGGCGTGGAGCTCCAGGCTGGAGAACCGCGCGACGGCGTGGTCCCAGACGTAGCGTTCGCCGTCGGTCAGCGGCGCGAACGCGGGGACGTCCGTGGGCGGCTCGAAGAGTCGCTCTTGATCGGGCGCCGCGGGCGGCCCGGTGGCGGCGCGCGCCAGGTACAGCGCGTCGCGCCGCGGCGTGGTGGCGTCGAAGGCTCCGGCGCGGGCGATCGCTTCCCAGGTGTCGACGGGCGCGGCGACGCGCCGCATCGCCGGCTGGGCACCCGCGTACGGCCCGTGCTCCAGGCGATCGCACATGATCGCCCTCGCCAGGTCGAGCGAGACCTGCTTGATGGCCGTGAGCGGCGGGCGGATCGCCCAACGCCCGTCCGCCGCGCGCTCGACCCGGTAGTGGACGCCGGAGTGGTCGATGTCGATGGGCAGGAAGGGCACGCCCCACGCGCGCGCCTCCTGCCGCTTGGTCGATGGCGACCACATGCCGGGTTCCTCCGTGAGGATCGCGGCCAGGTAGGCGGCGGGGTGGTGGACGCGCAGCCAGGCGGAGGCGTAGGCGTGGAGCGCGAACGCCCAGGCGTGCGATTCGGCGAAGCCGTAGCCCTGGTAGGCCTTGATGGCGTCGAAGACGGTGTTTGCCTCGGCCTCGGAGGCGCCCTGCGTGCGGTGCGCGCCCGCCACGAAGCTTCGGCGATCGGGTTCGATGTCGGCCAGGTCGCGGAAACCCGAAACCCGCTTGCGGAAGCGGTCGGCCTCGATCCAGCTCATGCCGGCGAAGTGCACGGCGATGCGCAGGACGTCCTCCTGGAAGAGAAGGACGCCGTAGGACTTCGCCAGGATGGGCTCGAGGCTGGGGTGCCAGTAACGCACGGGTTCGAGTCCCTGGCGGCGCCGCAGGTACGGGTGCACGGTGCCCGACTGGATGGGTCCGGGCCGGATGAGGGCGATCTGGTGGGCGAGGTCCTTGAGCGTGCGCGAGCGCATGACGCGGGCGGTGTTGACCTGGCTGGGGCTTTCGATCTGGAAGAGGCCCATGGTCGCGCCCGCGGCGATGACGTCCCAGACTCGCGGGTCGTCGGGTAAGCGATCGAGGTCGAGCCATTCGCCCTGCGTGCGCAGGACCTCCTCGCGGGCCCGCTCGAGGGCCGCGAGCATGCGCAGGCCGAGGAGGTCGAGCTTGATCAGGCCGAGCGCCTCGGCGTCGTCCTTGTCGAGTTGCAGCAGCTTGATGCCGCCGCTCGAACGCTGCAGCGGGCTGTAGTGCGTCAGGGGGTCGCGCGCGAGGACGACGCCGCCGCTGTGGGGCGCGAGATGGCGGGCGTGGCGCGGTTCCATGCGCGTGAGCAGGTCGAGCAGCGCCTCCTTGGCCGGCGCGTCGCCGAGGGCCTCGTCGAACGCGGGGGCGGCCTCGCGCGCCCGCCGCGGCGACAGGTGGCGGTAGTCGCGTCCGAGCGCGCGGGTGAGTAGGGCACGCTGCTCGTGCGGGATCCCGAGCGCGCGCCCGAGGTCCTGGATGGCGAGCGGGAGGCGGTAGGTGATCTTGTTGGCGACCATCGCCTCGGTGGTGGCGCCGAAGCGCTCCTCGACCCACGCGAGCAGTTCGTCGCGGCGGGCGGAGGAGACGTCGATGTCGACGTCCGGCATCGCGCTCTTGCCGGTGTGGAGGAAGCGCTCGAACAGCAGGTCGTGCTCGATGGGGTCGGCCCGGGTGATGCCGAGCAGGTAGCAGCAGATGGAGGCTGCGGCGGAGCCGCGCCCGGCCGCGAGGATGCCGTGCCGCCGGCAGTGGTCGGTGACCTCGGCGGCCACCAGGAAGAAGTCGGTCAGGCCCAGGGCGCGGATCGTGGCGAGCTCCTCCTCGAGCTTGCGGCGCGCCTGGGCGAGGCGGTCGCCCTGGTAGCGCTGGAGCAGCGCCTCGTAGCAGCGACGCTCGAGGTGCTCGGCGGGGGAGAGGCCGGTGGGCACCCGCGCCCGGGGCGGCACCAGCCGCTCGGGGAGCAGGTCGAAGGCGGCCCGCTCGGCCACCCAGTCGGCGTTGAGGTGGGCCTCGGGGAAGGGGAGACGGCGCTGCACCTCGTCGGGTGACGGCAGCGCGCCCGCCTCGTTCTGCGGCCGCTGGGGGTGGGGCTCGTCGACCGTGATGCCGAGGCGGGCGCAGGTCAAGGCGTCGAGCAGGCGTTGGTCGGAGGCGAGCGCGTGGCGCACCTCGGGCGCCGCGACCACGGGGAGGCCGACGTCCTGGGCGAAGCGCCGCAGCACGCGGGCGCGGCGGCCGTCCCAGGGCAGGCGGTCGTGGAAGAGCTGCACGTAGAGGCGCTCCGGGAAGGCGCCCTTGAGCTCGCGCACGCGGCGATCGAGGTCCGCGACCTGCCGGCGCGCCAGGAAGCGGGCCGGCAGGCCGTCGCGCCCGCCGGTGAGGCACACGAGGTCGTGCGTGTGGGCCAGGAGCACCGACCACGGTACGACGGGCGTCGGTGACGCATGGGCGTGCGTGAGCAACTCGTTCAGGGTGGCGTAGCCGGCGCGGGAGGCCGCGAGCAGCACCAACGGCACGACGTCGCGGTCGTCGAGTTGGACCGGGACGTTCGCGCCGATCAGCGCCTGCAGGCCGTGCTCGCGCGCCGCCTGGAAGAGCTCCACCGCGCCCGTGACGTTGAGGAGGTCGGTGAGCGCCAGGCTGCGGTAGCCGAGCTCGGCGGCGCGCCGCACCAGGGTCGTGGGGGTGGCGGTGCCGGCGCCGAAGGAGAAGGTCGAGCGGGTGCACAGCAGCGCGCTCAGCCGTTCGCCCGCGATACCCACCACCGTCCGTCCTCCCGGTAGGCCTCGAGCCAACGGCCGTCGTCGGCCTCCAGCAGTCGGTAGTGACGGCGGACCTCGCGTGCCCACCAGCGGCCGACGTAGTCCCAGTCGTCGATGAGACGGGCGATCCGAGCCGTCCGCGGTCGTCCGTCGGGACCGGTCCAACGAACCTCGAGCACGTCATCGCCGCGCGTGCGCACGTCGGCCGGGGCCATCACGGGTTGCACGGTCGCCTCACGGGGCGCCCGTCGGTAGGCGGGACGACGGCCGGGCCTTGGGGGCGATCGCCTGGGCGGCGGCCGCCTGCGCCGGGGTCGCCGGCGGCCGGTTCCACGGCCGGGCGCGGTGCGACCCGGGCGGGGCGACCGCCGGGATGGCCGCGGTCGGGGGGGCGGCGGTAGGGGAGGGGAGAGGCGCGCCGTTCGCGGGCGCCTGCCGCTCGGGGGCAGGCGCAGGCCCCGCGGGCGTGTGCCGCTCGGGCTCGACGTCGCGCGGCTCGGGTCCCGTGAGGGCCGCGGTCACGGGTGGGCTGGCGTGCAGCGCGGCGGGCGCCACCGCGCCGAGCGGCGCCTCGAGCAGCGCGTGGGCCGGCTGGCGGAGGTCGCGGCGGCCGGCCGGCGGGCGTTCGCCGGCGCGGGCGGTCCC
>JAHYJQ010000229.1 GCA_019429025.1 Trueperaceae bacterium
GAGGCGGGCCCCCCTGCACGTCGACCTCGAGGGCACGGTCAACACCCGCGACCTCGGCGGCTGGCCGTTGGCCGCGGGGGGCCGCACCCGGGCCGGTCGCCTGTGGCGCTCGGACGCCTTCACACACGCCACCGCCGCCGACCGCGACGCCCTCGCGCGCCACGGGCTGCGCTTCGTGGTCGACCTGCGCACCGACGCGGAGCGCGCCAACGCGCCCAGCGCCCTCGCGGGCGACCCGAGGTTCGAGGTGCTCCCCGTCGATCTCTTCGCGGCGGTCGGCGGGGCCATCGACCGCGGCGAGGTCGCCGGCGATCCCTTCGACCTCCGTACCCGCTACCGCGCGTCGTTCGTCCACGCCCGCGACGGCTACCGCGAGACCTTCGACCGGCTGAGCGCGGCGCTCGCGTCGTCCGACGGGCCGGTCGCCTTCCACTGCTCCGCCGGCAAGGACCGCACCGGGCTCGTCGCCGCGCTGCTGCTGCGCGCCGCGGGCGTGCCCGACGCGGCCATCCTCGAGGACTACCTGCTCACCGACGCGCGGATCGTGGGACTGCGGCCGCAGTTGTTGGCCGACGGCGTCGCCCTGGGGTTCCCGGCCCAAGGCTACGCCCGCCTGCTCGCGGCGCGGGCCGAGAACCTGCGCGACGCGCTGGAGCGTTTCGACGACGAACTCGTCGGCTTCGCGGCGCCGGCGGCGGCGGCGCTGCGCTGAGCGCCGGCGGCGGCGCTGCTGCAACGAGCGCCGGCGTGCCGCCGGACTCGCGCAAGCCCCAGGGATCGCGGCCCTCGGCGGCCCGCCTCAGCAGGTCCTCGAGGACGCAGGCTGGCGCCTCGCCCGACGCCTTCGCCAGGTCGGCCCGGACGGCCGCGAAGAGCGTGATCAGCATTAGGCGCGGCGGTCCGGCGCCCCGTCGCCCCCTTCTTCGCCGGGCATCGGAACCTCGGCACGGCGAAGCGGCCCCGATGGCTCGGGACCGCTTCGTCGATCGTTGCCGTGTGGGACGGCTACCTGCTTGGTGGAGCTGAGGGGATTCGAACCCCTGACCTTCTGAATGCCATTCAGACGCGCTCCCAACTGCGCCACAGCCCCGCGCACGCGCAGGCGAACCGAAGTGTACCGGCGGCTCTTGGGCCTGTCAACCGAGCCATGACCCGGCCGTCACGAGCGGTAGGGGTGCCGCACCTCGGGCGCGTCGGCGGGAATCCCCTCGTCGCGCGTCACCAGCAGCGCCGATCGCACGCGGGCGGTCGCCCACACGATCGCGTCGGGTAGCCGGACGCGTGCGTTGCGCCGGAGGAACGCCGCCTCCCGCGCGATCGGTTCGTCGACCGGCACGAAGACGCAGGCCGCCAGCAGGGCATCGACGGCGCGCGCCGCCTCCTCCGAGGGTGCGCCCACGAGCAACTCGGCGACCGAGATCGCGCTGACCTCGACGACGTCGTAGCGCTCGAGCTCGTCCGCCGCGGCCCGCTTGCCCTGCAGGAAGTCGATCAGGACGTTGGTGTCGACGACCGCTCTCATGCGTCGTCCCACTCGCCGCGCAGGCGCCGCTGCAGCGCGAGACCGTCCTCGCCGGGCCCCCAGGCCCCGAACGCGCGCCCACGGTCGCCCCGCATCTCCGCGTCGAGGAAGCGCTCCACGGCCTCGCGGACCAGCGCGGCGCGGGAGACCTGCCGGCGGGCGCGGATCCGATCGAGCGCGGCCACGGCGTGTGCGGGGAGGTCGACGATCGTCCGCATGGGCAATGATATCACGATGTGATGCCGTGATGCGCTGGCCGCCGCCAGCTCCCCAAACGCGCCGCGCGGACCGTTCCCGGTCCGCGCGGCGTTCGTCGACGATGAGGTCAGCGAGCGTTCAGCCGTTCGCCTCGCGGGCGGCGCGGGCCGCGGCGCGGTCGGCCTCTTGGCGGCCGACGTCGGTCTTGAGGCGGGCGGCCTTGCCGCGCAGCTCGCGCAGGTAGTAGAGCTTCGCGCGCCGCGTGCGGCCGCGCTTCACCACCGTGAGGCTGGAGATCAGCGGGGAGTGCAGCGGGAAGACGCGCTCGACGCCCTCGCCGCCCGAGACCTTGCGGACGGTGATGGTGGAGCGGGCACCGCGGCCGTTCTTGCGGGCGATGACGACGCCCTCGAACGCCTGGATGCGGGTGCGGTTGCCCTCGACGACCTTGTAGTCGACGCGCAGCGTGTCGCCGGTGTCGAACTCGGGGTGGTCGTCACGCATGGAGGGCTGCTCGATCGCGCGCAGGATGGCGCCTTTGTTGTACTTCATGGTCATCTCCAGGGGCCGCGCGAACGCGGAGGGCGGCGCTTGGGCGCCGCGACGCCGAGGGGACCAGACCCCCACGGCCAAGCCCAAGGAGCGTAGCGCATCGCGGTCGGGGAACGCAAGGCCGCCGGTGACTCAGCCCGCCTGGTGCGACCGCGCCCAGATGTTGAGTCCGCTGTCGGCGGCGTGCCGATCGATCTCGGCGAGCTCGTCCTCGGTGAAGTCGAGCCGCTCCAGCGCGGCCACGTTCTCGACGATCTGCCGCGGGCTGCTCGCGCCGATGAGCACCGAGGTGACCCGCGGGTCGCGCAGGCACCAGGCGAGCGCCATCTGCGCCAGCGTCTGGCCGCGGCGCTGCGCGATCTCGTTGAGCGCCCGGACGCGTTCCAGCACCTCGGGCCGCAGGAACTCGGGGCGCCAGCTGGGGACGCCCTTCGCCCCGCGCGCGTCCTCGGGGATCTCGCCGAGGTACTTGTCGGTCAGCAGCCCCTGAGCGAGCGGCGAGAACACGATCGCGCCGACCCCGAGCTCCTCGATGGCGTCGAGCAGGTCGGGCTCGATCCAGCGGTTCAGCATCGAGTACGAGGGCTGGTGGATGAGCAGCGGCACGCCCATCTCCCGCAGGATGCGGGTCGCCTCGCGGGTCTTGGTGGCGGAATACGACGAGACGCCCACGTAGAGCGCCTTGCCCTGCTGCACGGCGGTGGCGAGGGCGCCCATCGTCTCCTCGAGCGGGGTGTCGGGGTCGAAGCGGTGGGAGTAGAAGACGTCGACGTAGTCGAGGCCCATGCGGTCGAGCGACTGGTCGAGGCTGGAGAGCAGGTACTTGCGCGAGCCCCACTCGCCATACGGGCCGTCCCACATGCGGTAGCCGGCCTTGGTGCTGATGATGAGCTCGTCGCGGTACGGCGTGAAGTCGCGGGCCAACGCCTCGCCGAACTGCTCCTCGGCCGAGCCTGGCGGCGGGCCGTAGTTGTTGGCCAGGTCGAAGTGGATGATGCCGAGGTCGAACGCCGTGCGCAGCATGGCGCGCACGTCGTCGAGCGGCACCTCGTGGCCGAAGTTCTGCCACAGGCCGAGGGACACGGCGGGCAGGTGCAGCCCGCTGCGGCCCACGCGGCGGTAGGTCATCGTCTCGTATCGCTCGGGATCGGGCCAGGATTCGCTCATGCCCCCATCGTAGACCCCGCAGGGGTTGGCGGGCGACCGGCCGCGCCGTCCGGCGCGGAACCACGGCATCCGGCACCGGCCCACGGCGTCTGGTGCGGGCCCGCGGCCCGACGACGGCGGGCCGCACCACCGCCCGGTACGCTCGCGTCATGGAGATCGATCCCGCCACCCTCGAGGCCCGCAGCCGCCACCTGCTCATGACCGGCCTGGTCGTCCCCCGGCCCATCGCCTGGGTCAGCACGGTGGATCAAGCCGGCGCCGTCAACCTCGCCCCCTACTCCTTCTTCGGCCTCGTCTCGTCTGCCCCGCCCACCGTGATCGTGTCGGTCGGCAAGCGCGCCGGCCGCGAGAAGGACACGCTCGCCAACGCCCGCGCCACCGGCGAGCTGGTGGTCAACGTCGTCTCGCGCGCGGTCGTCGACGGGATGAACGCCAGCTCGGTGGAGTCGGCGCCCGACCACGACGAGTTCGCCTTCGCGGGGGTGACCCCCACGGCGAGCCGCGTGGTCCGCCCTCCGCGGGTCGCCGAGGCGCGCGCGCACCTCGAGGCGCGGGTCACGCAGATCGTGCCGGTCGAGGACGACGACGGAACCGTGGCCAACCACGTGATCTTCGCGCGCGTCGTCCACGTCCACGTCGACGATGCGCTGTTCACGCCGCCCCACCGCGTCGACGCCCGCGGCCTCGACCCGGTCGCCCGCCTCGCCGGCCTCGGCTACGCGGCGATGGGCGACCTGTTCGACCTGCCGCGGCCCGAGACGCCGCCGGCCACCTGACGCGCATCAGTCGTCCAGCGCGACACCCCAGTCCTCGAGCACGTAGGCCAGGCGCGTCAGCGCGTTCTCCTGCGAGCCGTAGACGCTGCGCACCAGCGTGCCGGCGGCGTCCCACACGAACCAGTGCGGCGTGCCCTCGGCGCCCAGCGCGTCCGCCCAGGCGCCGTCGAGGTCGAGGGCGACCGGGAAGGGGAGCTGGGCGAAGCGCTCGGCGTAGTGCTCGAGCTGCGGCACGACCTGCTCGCGCGGCAGCGTCCGGTGGCCGTAGGCCGTGTGAACGGCGAGCAGGGTGGCGCGCTCGCCGACCCGCGGGGCCACGCGCTTGAGCCAGGGCACGGCGCGGCCGACGCAGCCGGCGCACTCGAGGTTGAACGTGAGCGCCAGGCCGGGTCGGCCCCAGGACGCGGGCGGCGCGACGGGGTCGCCGTGCACCCAGTCGTCGGGCCAGGTGGGCGTGCGGCCGGGCGGGTCGTGGTCCATGCGCCCAGCGTAGCGGTCCGCCGGACGCGGGCGCCCGGCGTCGGGCTTCGCGTGGCACCTCGGTCGGCCGTCGCGCGACCCCTTGACGCGCGCCGAACCCTGGGCTAATCTCTCGATGTCAAACGGTTTGATGTCGAGCGATACGGCTCGGCGCGCGGACCGTACCCCGAGGAGCACGAGATGCCCAACCGCCACCGCGGCAGCGAAGAGGAACGACGCGCGCTCGACGCCTACGTCAAGCTCTCCCGCGCGCTCGCCACCGTCGACGCCCGCATCCACCGCCCGCTGGCGGGCGAGGGGCTCACGGCGAGCCGCTTCGGGGCGCTCGAGGCGCTGTGGCACCTCGGTCCGCTCAACCAGCGCGAACTCGGCCGCAAGATCCTCAAGTCGAGCGGCAACGTCACCGTCGTCGTCGACCACCTCCAGCGAGACGGCCTCGTCGCCCGCGAGCGCGACCCCGGCGACCGCCGCAACGTCGTCGTGACGCTCACGGACGCCGGTCGCGCCCGCATCGAGCGCGCCTACCCCGCGCACGTGCACCGCATCGTCGACGCCTTCGCCGCGCTCGACCCCGCCGACGTCACCCACCTCGCCGAGCTCGCCAAGCGCCTCGGCACCGCCCGCCCCGCCACCCCCGAGGAGGCCCTCGCATGAACGCACGTCCCCCCACCGGCCTGCACCACGTCACCGCCCTCGCCGGCGACCCC
>JAHYJQ010000230.1 GCA_019429025.1 Trueperaceae bacterium
AGCGGCGCGCCGGTCGGCTCGGGACACGATCCGCGCGACCGCGCGCGGGCGCCGCTCTTCGGTGGCGAGCGCGGCGGTACCCTGGCCGAGCGCGCCCAGCGAGCGGCCGAGGCGGCCGGCGGGCCGGCGCCCCGCGACCTGCGGTCCAACGCGCCGCAGCTGGAGGTCGAACGACTCTCCGGCGGCGTGGAGCGGACCGCGGGCCGGCGCAGCGCGTTGCGCTTCGACGCCGACGCCGTGCTCTCAGGCATCGTGTGGCATCAGGTGCTCGGCGCGCCGCGCGCGCGCCGCCGTGTCGGAGGCGGCCCATTCCCGGAACGGTGACCCTCAAACTGCGCAATCCGGCGGAGGCGCTCGCGCTCTTCGGCCAGAACGACGCCCACCTGCGGGTGCTGCGTCGTCGGCTCGGCGCCCGCGTGGTGGCGCGCGGCGACGAGCTGCGCCTGTCGGGCGACGACGCGCAGGTGGCCGAGGCCGAGCGCACCTTCCGTTCGCTCCTCGCGACGATCCGCGCGGGTGGTCAGCTCAGCGTCACCGAGCTCGAGCACGGCGAACTCGAGCGCTGGACGCCCGAGGTCGGGCCGCCGCCCGCGGCGCCCGACGCGGTGGGCGCCCCCGCGCTGCCGGGCCGCGCGCGGCCCAAGACGGCCGGCCAACGGCGCTACGTCGAGGCGATCCACCGCCACCCCATCACGTTCGGTATCGGACCGGCGGGCACCGGCAAGACCTACCTGGCCGTCGCCATGGCGGTCCAGGCGCTGGCGACGAAGCGCGTGAAGCGCCTGGTCCTCACCCGCCCCGCCGTGGAGGCCGGCGAGCGCCTGGGCTTCCTGCCGGGCGACCTGCAGGCCAAGATCGATCCCTACCTGCGGCCGCTCTACGACGCGCTGTACGACATGCTCGCGCCGGATCGCGTCGATCAGCTGCTGGAGCAAGGGGCGATCGAGGTCGCACCGCTGGCCTTCATGCGCGGGCGCACCCTGAACGATGCGTTCATCATCCTCGACGAGGCGCAGAACACGACCGGCGAGCAGATGAAGATGTTCCTCACGCGGATGGGGTTCAACAGCAGCGTCGTGGTGACGGGGGACCGCACCCAGGTCGACCTGCCCGGCAACGTCCCGTCGGGCCTGCGCGTGGCCGAACGGATCCTGCGCGGGATCGACGGCATCGCCTTCGTGCACTTCGACGAGGGCGACGTCGTGCGGCACCCGCTGGTCGCGAGCATCATCCGGGCGTATGAGCAGCAGAACTGAGCCCCGGCCCAAGCGGCGGCCCTGGCGGCTGGCCGGGGTCGGCTTCGTCGTGGCGCTGGCCCTCGTGCTGTTCTCGGTCTACGACGAGCCGACCAGGCGGACGCTCGTCGTCGGCGAGCCGAGCCCCCAGACGTTCGTCGCCCCGGTCGAACTGCAGGTGATCGATCGCGTCGCGACCGAATCCCGCCGCCAGGCCGCCAGGCTGCAGGTGCCCGAACTCACGAGCCCGGACCCCGAGCTGCGGGCCGTCGTCCTGCAAGCGCTCGATGCGCTCGACCTGCCGGAGGCGGTCGTCGCGCTGGTCGAGACGCGCTACGGCGACCCGAGCGGGGTCCGCGGCGACGAGATCGACGATCTCATCCGGCTGGCGGCGGAGGCGGCCGGACCCGCGGAGGCGGAGGCCGTCGTCGTGGCCCTGCGCGAGCGCCTCATCGCCACCGCCGTGCCCGACCTGGCGCTGACCGAGGCCGCCCGCGCCGCCACCGCCAGCGCCGTGCCGATCGTGTGGCGCTCGTTGGCGGCGGGGCAGATCGTCCTGCGCGAGGGCGAGACCGTCACCACCGACGCGCTCACGACCCTCGAGGCCGCCGGGTTGTACAACCCCGGCAGCGAGGCGCGCGGCCGGTCGGCCCTCATCGGGCTCGGGGCGCTGCTGCTCGCGCTCATCGCCTCGGCGCCGCTGCCCTTCGTCGCCGCGCGGCTGTCGCCCAGGTACCGGCCGCAACAGATCGCCGCGCTCGTCGCCCTGACGCTGGCGGTCGTCGTCCTGCAGCGCTTCGCCCTCGAGCTCTCCCCCAGCTTCGTGTTGGTCATGCTCGTGCCGCTGCTGGTCGCCGTCCTGGTATCGCACGATGTGGCGCTCCTGTGGGCGGGCTGGATGGCGGTCGTCACCGCCGTCCTCGTCCCCTCGACACCGATGGTCACCCTCCTGGCGACGCTCGTGGGCGCGATCGTGGCCGTCCGCAGCGTTCGTGACGTCCAGGCGCGGCCGGCCGTCGTCGCGGCGGGCGCCTTCGGCGGGGTCGCCGGCGGCGTCGCCCTGGTCGCCTGGGTCCTGGTCGGCGGGGGGCTGTCCCCGTGGGCCACGGCCGTCGCCTTCGCGGCCTTCGTGGCGGGCGGCGTCCTCGCGGGGGTGCTGGCCCTGGGCCTGTTGCCGCTCTTCGAGGTCGGCGCCGGCTTCCTGACGGGGTTCCGGCTGCTCGAGCTGTCGTCGCCGAGCCACCCGCTGCTGCAGCGCCTGCTCGTCGAGGCGCCCGGAAGCTACCAGCACTCGCTGATCATCTCGAACCTCGTGGAGCCCGCGGTCGCCGCCGTCGGCGGCGATGCGCTGCTCGCGCGGGTGGGGGCGCTTTACCACGACGTCGGCAAGATGCGCCGCCCGCAGTTCTTCGTCGAGAACCAGTTCGGCGGCGACAACCCGCACGACCGCATCAGCCCGCACCTGTCCTACCTGATCATCACGAGCCACCCGCGCGATGGCCTGGAGCTGCTCCGCTCCTACCGCATGCCGCGCGAGCTCGAACCCTTCGTCCTCGAGCATCACGGCACGACGGTCCTGGCCTACTTCTACAAGCGCGCCCTCGAGGACACCTCGGCGGTCAGCGAGCTCAACTTCCGCTACCCGGGCCCGCGGCCGCGGAGCAAGGAGACCGCGGTCCTCATGCTGGCCGACGCGGTCGAGTCCGCGGCGCGCACGCTCGCCGACCCCACGCAGGGGAGCATCCGCGCGCTCATCGAGCGGCTGTTCGACGAGCGGTTGCAGGACGACCAGCTCTCCCAGAGCCAGCTCAACCTGCACGACATGGAGGTCATCGCGGCCACCTTCGAGCGGATGCTCACGGCTATCCTCCACCGGCGCATCGCGTACCCCGACGCCGCCGAGATTCGAGGTCTGAAGCGTGCTGATCGAAATCCTGGACGAGACCGGCCGCTTCCGGCGGCGTGAGCGCCTCGCGCGCACGTTGCGGCGCGTGGCGGCGGTCGTGCCGCTGCCCCGTCCGCTCGGCGGGGCCGAGCCAGAGATGACCGTGGTCCTGGTCGACGACGCCGCGATCGCCGCGCGCAACCGTGCGGACCGCGGCGTCGACGGGCCGACGGACGTGCTGGCGTACCCGCTGCAGGAGCCCGACGATGTCGGCTTCCCCCGCATCCCTCACCTGGGTGACGTCGTCATCAGCCTCGACACCGCGCGGCGCCAGGCCCGCTCGCGCGGCCGCCCCGCCTGGCACGAGGTCGCGCTGCTCGCCAGCCACGGGCTGCTGCACCTGGCCGGCCACGACCACCGCTCGGCGGCCGAGTGGGCGCCGTTCGAGGCCGTGCAGGCGCTGGCCGAGGCCGAGGCCGCGGCCGTCGATCGCGCCCACCACGCGAACCGTATCCTGCGGGCGGCGTCGTGACCGGGCTGCGAGGCTTCGCGGTTTCGCTGGCGGCCGCCGCCGCCGGCGTGCGGCTCGCCTGGCGCAGCGAACCGCACTTCCGCTTCGAGGCGCTGGCCGGCTCCGGCGCGATCGCCCTCGCCCTGTGGTTGGGGACCGGCCTGAGTGCCGTGCTGCTGGCCAGCGCCATCGTGCTGGTCGCCGAGATGGTCAACACCGCGGTGGAGGCGACCGTCGACCTGGCGTCGCCCGAGCGGCGGCCGCTGGCGGCCGCCGCCAAGGACGCCGCGGCGGGCGCGGTGCTCATCGCGGCCGGCATGGCGGTCCTCATCGGCCTCGTGGCCCTGGGGCCGGCGCTCTGGACGCGCGTGACCGGAAATGCGCTCCCGTGAGCGGCAGCGTGCTCGAGGCGATCCCGATCGATGCGGTCCCCGCGGACCTGCTCACCGCGGCGCGCGTCGCCCGGGGTCACGCCTACGCGCCCTACTCCGGCTTCTCCGTGGGCGCCGCCCTGCGCGACGGCGAGGGCCGCGTCCACGCCGGCGCCAACGTCGAGAACGCGTCCTACGGGCTCGGCCGCTGCGCCGAGCAGTCGGCCGTCCAGGCGATGGCGAGCGCCGGCGGTCGGCGCCTGCTCGAGATCGTGGTGGTGACGACGGCCGACCCGCCCGCCAGCCCGTGCGGCGCGTGCCGGCAGGTCCTGAGTGAGTTCGGCCCCGAGGCGACGGTCTACCTGGTCAACGATCGCGAAGCGTGGCGGACGAGCGTGGCCAGCCTGCTGCCCGACGGCTTCCGGCTGCGCGGCTGAGCCGCCGCCGGCGGCGCGCAGGGCCCCGAGCTTCTCACGCCGCCGCGGTAGACTCCCCCGATGCGACCCCACCTTCGACGCACCCTCTCGGCGACGCTCGCCGGGCTCCTGCTGGCGCTGGCCGGCGCCGCCAGCGCCCAGGCCGGCACGCAACGGATCGTCCTCCTCCCCTTCGACGCCGAGGCGTCGATCGAGGCGTTCACGCTGGCGTTCCCCAGCGCCCTGCAGCGGGCCATGAACGAGATCGACGGCGTCTACGTGCCGGCGATCGGTGACGCCGCGGTCGTCGCGCAGCGCGTGGCAGACGCCGGCGGGGACGCGCTGGCCGAGGTCCGCCGCGTCTTCGGCGCCGACGCCGTCGTGCTCGGCCGCGTCCGCGGCAGCGACGCGCTGACGGTCGAGTTGCTCGTCGCCACCGGCGCCGGCGACGAGCGCACCACCACGGTGAGCGGGCGGCTCGGCGATCTGGCCGCGCTGTGGCGCGGCGTCGCCGACGGGATCCTCGGGCTCCTGGACATCGGCCCCAGCCTGGGCGACCTCGCCGACCTGCGGCGCGTCCTGGCGGACGTGCCGTCGCTGCCGAGCCTCGGTCCGGTCGGCAGCTCCAGCGCGCGCGTCCCGGGCGTCCGCCTCGATCAGCTCGAGGCGGCCGCGGCGCTCGATCCCGAGTCCTCGTGGGTGACCGGCGAGCTCGCCCGCGTCGCGGCCCTCGCCGGGCAGGTCGACCGCGCGCTGCGCGAGGCCGAACGCGCCGTCGAACTGGGCGCCCACGCGGAGGCGTACGCCCTGCTCGGCATGGTGCGCCTGGCCCGCAACGACCCCGCGGCCGCCGCGGCGTTCGAGGCGGCGTTGGGCGCGAACCCCGCGCACGGCGTGGCGCTGGCGGGTTTGGCACGCGCCGGCGTCGGGCCCGAGCGGGCCGCCGAGCTGCTCGAGGCGGCGATCGCCGCGGCGCCGC